>CALLKH010000251.1 GCA_938008425.1 uncultured Planctomycetaceae bacterium
GAATATTCTGTCCGGTATAAATTATTTTGCCATCGGAAGTTACGACTCGATCCGGAATCGGCGGCGCCGAGCGATAGAGTTCGAGACCGTAGTAGCCGAGAACCGCGAACGATCCAAGAATAACGATTCCGAGTGCCATCCAAAGCCGCTTCTGATTCATCTCACATCCTGCCTTATCAGAATTATCTATTTGGATATACATATCCAGATATCAAATTTAAGAATACATGGTATAATTTGGATGTCAAGGTCCAATTAGTTGAATATTGAGGACGACATGATTTCAACCACTGCTGAATATGCCCTTCGGGCGATCGTGGCCATCGCCCAGAGCGATGGCCAGGCCGTTGTGACCCCGACAATCGCCGACAGGACCAAGGTGCCGGCGGGTTACCTTCCCAAGATTCTGCAATTGCTTCGCCGGGCAGGTCTCGTCGATTCGAAGCGCGGCTTGGGTGGTGGTTTCACCCTCACGCGTCCCCCGTCGGAAATCTCGCTGCTCGATATCGTCGACGCCGTCGACCCCATCAAGCGTATCGAACGCTGTCCCCTCGGCCTGGCTGCACACGGAACGAATCTCTGCACGCTTCATCGCCAGCTGGATCAGGCGGCGGAAGCCGTACGAACCACGTTTCGAAATACCACGATTCAGGCGCTCCTGCACGTTGCAGGCATGAATGAACCCCTCGACACCATAGAGCTCAAGTTGCCGAAGAAACAATCACGCTAAGGCCCGTTTTTCCACGATCGAGCCGGCGTCAGTGGCGACCATTCAGCCTCCCAGCGAAACCATCGCCGTGCTTTGACGCATCGGGCCGCTCCGCTGTTTGCCCGAGACGGCGGATTCCATGAGAGTGTTCATTTCGCACGTGTCAAATCGACCGTCGCGCCAGGCGGATCGCAGGTCCTGCGAGCGATCATCCAGTAAGCACGGAAAGATGCGGCCGTCGGCGGTGACACGGACGCGTCGACACTGACCGCAGAACGATTCGGAGAGCGGCGCGATGATTCCAATCTTTCCGCTCAGCACCCCGTCGCTGACGGAATATCTCGCGGCGGTCTCGCCGGGATGGCGGTCAATCGATTCCATCTGAAACCGGCTGCTGAGTATGTCGAACATGCGACGGGCCGGCACAAAATGAGTTCGATTGAATTCGGCCGCCGGTCCGATGGGCATCGCCTCGAGAAAACGGATTTCCATCTGACGCCGAAGCGCCCAGGATACCATGTCCGGAAGCTGATGATCATTGTGCCCGGCCAGCACAACGACGTTCAATCGGGGTGGCGGGAAGCCGGCATCAACGGCCCGTTCGAGACCGTCGATGACCGGCCTCAACACGCCTCCGGTGAGAATGCGATAGGTTTCGGCATCGACTGAATCCAGGGACACGTTCAGCCGGTCAAGGCCGGCTGCGCGCAAGTCATGTACCATCGGCCCGAGGCGCCGACCGTTGGTCGTCATCGCGATGGACAGTCCCGGCACGGACGAGCGAATCCCCTCGATCAAGCGGACGATCGAGCCGTGAAGAAGCGGTTCGCCGCCGGTCAGTCGCAGTTGCCGCAGGCCGTATGCATCGGCCATGAAATGAACCAACTCAATCCGCTGCGCATCCGTGAGGTCACCCGGAAGGCACGCCTTCGACGCGGCCGGTCGACAGTAAAGACATCGAAGATTGCACGCCGAGGTGACGGAAAGCCGCAAATGGTCGATCACCCGACCCTGCCCATCGAGCAACGGCCGACGCCCGGCGGTTTCCGTCATTTTCAACGGCGGACGGACGGCAGGCAGGACTCCGGATCGCACGGTCAATGGAATCAGGAATGTCAATGCACGACACCTTCCGAAACGGCGCAGTCCAGGCCACCCAACTTCAGATCAGCGCCGCCCTGCCTGCCGGCGCCCGCCCGGTAGACTTCGACGCATCGACCGCATACGCCGTGTTCAGGCAGCCACCCCGGAAAGTCGGCGGTCACGGCTGCGGCGATATCACTTGCATCTTCGGGTGATCCCCACCCAAATGTCGAAAAGCCGCAAAGTGAGCAGGTCCCTCCGCCCGCCATTCGCGGCGCCTCGGCGCCGGCCTGCCGCTCAAGTGCACGGAGTTCCTGTGAACCCGGGCCGGCCGAGTCAGCGATGTCGGCATGATCGGGTCGTGATTCGCCCCACTTCTCCCAGTGCAGATCAAACAGCCCGGTCCCAGGTTCAGCCTGCTGCAGCGCGAACGCGCGAACAAATTCTCCCTTCCGCCGTTCTCGCACGCCGTCCGGAAGCTGCCCGCGCCGCGCGAGGCGCGCATCGATCGACATGGCCCAGAGGACCGCGTATCGATCCTGGAAGAGGTTCTTTGCGGCGCGATTTGACCCTACCGGCCAGTCGTCCTTCACGAATCCAAATGCCGGGTCGAGCATGTCATCGACGTGCATGAATTCATGCCGAGCCCAGTAGACGAACCCGTCGGGGTCGAGCAGAAGCGCAGGAGTCACCGCCATGGCCACCGTGTATCGGCCGGGGGCGCCGAACAATTCGACGACGTGCGCCCGGGGACTGGGGGCGTGCGTGACCGCCAGTCGATTGACATGCGCGACAAGGTGTTCAAACTCCCGGGCGACTCCGAGTATTCGTTCTTTCAGCCCAAGCTGGCAGAACCACGTTTCATGAAGCTCCTGGAAAGCCCGCTCCCGCCGGTCGGGCTCCCGTTCCTCGTAGCATCGCGCGAAACTCCGCTGGTAGTGCGGCTCGATCAGGGGATCCCTTCGAACCGCCGCGAAGACGGAATGCTCCATGATGTGGGGCTGCAGCGCGATAATCATCCTTCACCGACCTTCCATGGCCGAGGCGAGCATCGGTCCGAGTTCCACGGTCCCCGGCGCTCCGCACGAGATGTTGCTGTCCTCATCCTCGATCGGCCGCAGTTCCAGCCAGTCCGGTCCGATCGAGACTTTCAGATCGGCACACCACGCCCGTAGAACGCGATCCGCGAGATCGGCGGCGCTGGCAAGAAACGACCGGTCGTCCAGCCGGCGGATGCGTTCAAAGAATGCCGGCATCCAGACTGCGGCATGCTCCGCAAGGAACGTTTTCTGCGCGACCCGGCAACATTCCGCGTCCTCATCGCTGGGAGCAAGAGATTCCTTTAACGAGAGAATGGCGAGGAATTCCCATTCCGCCACCACATGATCCGCCCGCTCCACGAGGGGTCCGCCTGCCTCGAATCCAAATGCACGGTAGAAGCCGGAAATGTCGGCGAGCGTCTGCGCCTGCTGAAACACTTCGGCCGTGCGATACTCGAGTTCATACGGCGGGCATTCCGAACGGACGGTGTGTCCCAGGATCCGATCATAGGCCTCCCGCACGGCCGCGCCCGCGCCATGTGAGGCGAAAACCGCCTCGATCCACCGCGACTCGATGCCGAGCGCCGTCACAGCCTCCTGCAGTTCCGCATGGACGCCGGCTCCGCTAAGAAGTGTGAGTCGATTCGACTCCGGACGGCCGAACAGTTCGGCGACGAAACGGGCGAGCGTCGCCCGGGCGAGTGTGATCGAAATGTCAGATTGAGTTGGCATGGGCTTCGGGCCTTACGTGAATGGGTTCTTCCACTTGTGTTCTAAAGATCTCGCGGCCCTTCTTGTTGAATGCCACGATCGTGTCGTTGAACATCTCGAACTTCCGCCCGGCCACCGTGGTTTCCCACACTTTCTGGCCCTCGATGAGTTCATACTTCGAGATGATTCGATTCGACCGGCGGAACAACTGGAGCACGGCCAGCAGTTCGCGATCCGGCGTCCTGTACCGCTCGACGGCATCGCTGACGCCTGGACCGAACATCTGTTCGAGATATCGTGTCGGCACCCATCGCGGCGGAATGTAAAATCCGTTCGGCTCTGTGCCGAACTGCGGATAGAGCGGCAGCGCGACCTTCGCCACGTGCACGAGGTAGTAAAGAGGGTTGTACCGGTCCTCCACCCAGGTGGTGTCCTCTTTGACCTTCACAAGTCCCTGCATCCGAACCTGGCCGATGCACGCCGCCATGCAGCGCGTCTCCATCGACTCACCCCCGGTCTCCGGATCTCGGCCCTCGACGCGCGGATAGCAGCCAATGCACTTTTCGCTGGTGCGCGTCGTGCCGCGATAGAGTGACTTCTTATACGGACAGGCTTCCACGCACTTGCGATAGCCCCGGCACTCCTGCTGATCGATCAGGACGATGCCGTCCTCGGGACGCTTGTAGATCGCGTTTCTCGGGCACGCCGCCAGGCACGCGGGATAGCTGCAATGATTGCACAGGCGGGCGAGGTAGAAAAACCACGCCTTGTGCTTCTTGTCGCCGGTTGCGTCCTCGCCGCCCCCGAAATCCATCGGCCGATTCAATCCACCCTGGGGTGTATCCTCGTGGATATTCGGCGCCGTCCACTCTTCCTCAGCCGGCAGGTAACCGAGTACCTGGTTCGGCTGGCCGCCTCGTGCGACCATCTCGGGGGCCTCGAAGATCGTCTTTCCATTCAGACTGCCATACGGTTTGCGCGGATCGTCTTGGAGTCCTCCCTCCCACTTCACGCCGTTCGGATTCGCCTGGGCGAGCAGATCGAGGATCTTGACATCCCAGTGCTGCGGGTATCCGCCGTAGGGCTTTGTCTCGACATTCGTCCACCACATGTGCTCCTGGCCCTTCGAGAAGGTCCACGTGCTCTTGCAGGCCATCGTGCACGTCTGGCAGCCGATGCAGCGATTGATGTTGATGACGAATGCGAACTGCTCCTCCGGCGCCGCCGGTGCGTGAGGGTAGCTCATCGGGCGACCGAGTTGCCAGTTGTAAACGGCTGACATGACGTGCTCCTTCCATGACGAGTCAAGCGTCGACTGTCGTGCGACCAAACTTCCAGTGATTGAGCGTCCTGGCCAGATTCACATAGTGCTCGCGCCTTTCGATCTGCGCGGGCGAGCTTTCCTGCCTCTCGAAGTCCTTGAGCATCCGGGATCTTCGATCCGGCGGGAGCATATTTTCCGCGATCACGAACAGGATGTTGTCTTCCTTCTCGATGTGACGGCGAAGCATCTCGACGTAGCGGCGCAGGGCGCTGCAAACCGCGGTTCTCGCCGGGTTCTCGCCGCGACCGGCGGCCGCGAGATTCGATTCGACGACCCGCAGAAGTCCGCGGCCCTCGTCGTGATCCTGTAACATGCAGTCGATCGGGCCGCCGACGCGGGGCACACCCGCCAGCTCAAGCGCCGGAAACAGGTGTTGTTCCTCCTTTTCGTGGTGACAGCCGTCTGCGAAGTTTCGAAGGAAGTCGAGAGCCCCTGTGAGAAAGCCCGCGTCGAACGAGCCTTCGATCAACATCCCATCGATCGCGTCGAGCACCTGCTCGATCAAGCGGTGCTCGTCCATCAGCACCTGACGAATCGACGTTGCAGTGCCATTTCCATGACCAGAACCTGAAGTCATACGATTCTCCTAATCATTAAGAATCGGCAGTGACACCGATCCTCCCGGGATTCGATCAACCCTGACACCGAGTGCACGCCCGCCCCACCTTTGAAACTGTTCATCAATCAGCGCCTCAATCTGATCCCGGCCAAGCTGCTGCAACGCCATCGACGGTCCGGCGAATTCGCCGTTGATGAACAACTGAAGGATCGCGCCCGGGCTGTTCCCCAGGCGGATGAACTCCTCCACAAAGCACTCGGCCATTTCGCGCGCCGCGCCGGCTTCATCGACTGACAGCTCGACGCCGTGCAGCGTCATGGGATCTGTCGCATCTGGATCGTTGTATGGCATGCGCCCTGCCTCCCAATTCTCGATGACAGGAAATGCTAGAACTCGTCGAACTCCACCTCGGGCGCCGTGGTTTGCGCGCCGCCGACAAACTCGCCGGCCAGGTATCGTTTCATCACGTCGCCCTCGCCGCCCGGCGACATTCCGCCGGTCGCCGGAAGCCAGACGCCCTTGCCGCCGAGCCCGCCGTCCTCCGCCTTTACGACGCGGACCAGTGTTTCCTTCGGTACGGTGTTGATGGCGTGGTTGTCCGCCTCTCCGCCGAAGATGAAGCCCATGAAGACCTTGGCCTTGTGAAAGAGCGTGTCGGTCTGGTGCATCGGCATGTGCCAGTTGCGCGTCAGGCTCTGCTGTGAGCCGTAGCGCAGATTCGCCTGGTACCCGTCGTCGCTCAGCGCCCTTCCATCCGGCCGCGTCTCGTGCGCCTTGACGCTCTTTTCGGTCGCAATGTACGGGGCATGCTTGATCATGACGCAGCTGTAGGGATACGCGGGATTGAACACGGCCCGGAGCATCAGCCGCGCGACCTTGTAGAAGGGATCGTTCGGCTTCGCACCGACATAGGGCCGATCCGCGGGATTCGCATCGACATAGACATAGTCGCCGTTACTGATTCCCAGGTCCCTGGCGGCCTGCGGATTGATATGCATCTGGTGGTCGCCGACGTAAGGAGATCGCTTGTCCATGCGATGCGGATCACCAAAGCTGCTGTCGTAGATGTTGTGCCAGTCGACGTTGCTCCACGACGAGTGCACGCGGTGACGGGTCTTGGGCGTCAGGGCGTAGAACTTGAACCCCTTCTCCCAGAGGAAATTCTTCGTCCGCTTGACCTCTATCCACGGCATCCTGATGTTCCGGACGGTTCGATCATCCCAGTGTTCGGCGTCGACCGAAATGCCATAGTCGTTCGGCCGGATGTAGGGATTGCTCGACACGATGACGTTCGGCAGGTACGGCGTGGCCTCGGTCCCTTCGCGATGGACGATGAAGTTCTCGCCGTACTCGATCGCCTCGGGAATGTCCGCGTAGGCATGCAGCCGTCCTGTGTCGGTGTAGAACGGCTCGTCGTTCTGCACCTGCTCCCAGAACGGAATCCGCGGGTACGTCCTGAAGAGCATCAGCGCCGCGCCCGGCGGGCCGTACTTGCCGGCCATGATGTCTTCGAGCTTGTAGCCGATGGTCGTCGTGCTGGTATCCAGCAGCCGCTGAAGGTAAATGCTTCGCTTCTTCTCGTGCTCGAACTTGAAGCAGTTGTAGAACTTCTGCTTCCATTCGCCGCCGAGTTCCTCGCCAACCGCCTTCGCGATGTTGGCGAGAATCCAGAGGTCGTCGCGGGAATCGAAAACCGGCTTGATCCCCCCCTTCCAGATCTGAAGGAACGGATTGGAGCACGACGCGGTGACTTCCAGGTCCTCGAACTCCACCCAGCTGTTCGCGGGCAGGCCGAAGTCCGCGTACTGGACGGACGATGTCATCACGATGTCCTGCGCGATGATCATCTCGATATTCGGATTGACATTCTTGAACATGTCGTAGGCGTGCTTCGCGTTGTTGAACAGGTTCACGTTGGTGAACTGCAGCGCCTTCGTCGGCGTGGGCATGTGCGTCTTGCCGGTGAACACCTTTCGGCCGGCGCCCGGTGTTTCCACAATGAGCGGGCGATCGCCATGGTTCCAGTACGCCGGTTCCTCGTCCTTGGTGTATGCATGGGCGTGAACGCTCTTGCCCGGCGCCTTCTCATCAAGGTTCAGTTCGAACGGATCCTCCGCGACCCAGCCCTTGAAGCCCGGGCCCGTGACCGCGCTGCCCTGGAACAGCGCCGCCTTGTAGTTGCCGGCCCAGCCATGAACGCCGGCTCCCGGCTTGCCGATATTGCCCGTCAGCAGCATGGGGAGCAGTGCCGCGCGATTGGCCTCCGTCGCATGGAACCAGTGATTGATGCCCTCGCCCTGGTGAATGGCGACCGGCCCGCCCGCCCGGGTCACGTCCCAGATGTCCTGCGCCATCCGCTCGATCAGTTCCTTCGGCGAATGCGTGATTTCGGCGACGCTGTCGAGGTCGTAGTCCTTCAGATGAATCTTGTACATCGACCACAGCGTCATCACTTCGACTTCGCTGCCGTCGAGCAACTTGATCTTCCACGTTCCCTCAAGCGCCGGATCGATCCCGCGGGCGCTCATGCGCTTCCCGATATCATCGCGCGTGACGGCGGCCGGCTTGTCCGACTTCGCGTCCCAGACCACCCGATCGCCGATTTTTTCGTGCTGCTCGGCCGTCAATCCCTGCACCTTCATGCTGACGCCGGTCGCCTTCAGACCGCTCTTGTAGGCGGGGAAGACTTCGTCGGCGCGAAGCCGCTTCAAATTGTCGGTTCGAACCAGGAGCGGAAAGTCCGTGAACCCCTTGACGAACTCCTCGCTGTACCAGCCCCGGTCGATCATCATCCGGGTGACGCCGAGCCACAGCGCCGCGTCCGTCGCCGGCCGGATGGGAATCCAGTAGTCCGCCTTGGTGCTCGGCGCCCCGTATTCCGGTGCGATGACGATGATGCGTCCGCCGCGCTCCATGCATTCGATGAACCAGTGCGAATCGGGAAGCTTGTTCTCGACCAGGTTCTTGCCGTCCATGATGATCAGCTTGCTGAACCGCAGGTCGTTGAAGTCGCAGTCCGAGTTCTGCAGGCCGTGAACCCAGGGCTGGCCGGGCGTCTGATCGCCGTGCCAGGTGTAGTTGCTCCAGTTTCGCCCCCCCTTTGCCTTGTCGGGGCCCACCTTGCGGATCGCCGAATCCAAAAGCGCCATCGAGTTGTTCAGGCGGTACATGCCGTACTTCCCGAGCACGCCCAGGAGGCCCATGCCGCCGCGCATCTTGAACGTGCGGGTGCCCGCACCCTCCATGGGTTCAATCATCTCCTCGGGATAGCCCTGCTCGCGCAGAAGCTTCGAGCCCTCGTCTCCGCTGTAGCGTTTGCCGATGGCGATGTAGCCCTTCGCGATATAGGCCAGGGCGCTGTCCCAATCGATCTTGACATGAACGTCAGTGCCCCGGCTGTCGAACTTGTACTTCGCCTTGTTCTCCGGCGTGAGCGGGGGAAAGCCGGCGTCCGCCCATTCCTTCCAGCCCTTGCGGATGATGGGGTGCTTCAGCCGGTACGGGCCGTACACCAGCCGATGGAACGTGTACCCCTTCGCGCACTGGCGGGGGTTCCAGTTGGCCGTCGCCTTGTTCCCGTAAAGATCGGAATACTTCTCCGCGTCATACTGGGAGCCCATTCGTATGATGACACCGTTGCGCGTGTACGCCAGCACCCGACACGCATGCGTGTCGTTCGGCGAACAGACCCAGCTGAACGTGCCGTCGTACGCGTACTGGTCCCGGTAAATCTTTTCCCAATCCCGCGAGGGATATCCCGCCAGCGGGTTCCCGACGTCCGGCCGCGCCGCGAGCGCCTGCAGCGGCCACGCGAGTATTCCGCTCGCTCCGGCCGCCAGCACCATGCCCGTCTCAAGGAACTCTCGCCGTGATGTTTCAAAATTCTGCAAGGGCGTCATATCCAAGGCCTCCGCAGGCGCGGCGGGAATGCCGCGCTCGTGGCAAAATTACTCGATAACCAGTTTCTGCCAGATGCTGATGTCCTTCTTGCCGTCGCGATCGCCGGAACTGCCGTTCCAGATCGCAAACGAGACAGGCAGGAAGTCCCCGCGACGGAAAACACGTTCGTCCCCGGAGTCGCAGCCGGCGTGGTCGTGCGGGAGGTCGAGCGTTCGCTGCATCTGCACCGACCAGACGCCTCGCTCGTACACGGCCTGCCCCTTCACGATCTGCAGGTTCGACGGCTTTCCCGCCAGCGTGCCCGGTCCCCGGGCGACAAGGCACTCGACCGGGGTTTTCAGGTTCGGATCCGCCACCAGGTTCCCCGCGCCCCAGGCGGTGATATATGTCGCGTTGTGCTCGGTCAGCGCCCCGTGCGGCCAGTCAACCGATGACATGTCGTCGGCACGAATGGGACATTCGTCGTACATGTCAACCACGCGATCGGGAAATGCGGCATCGACATCCTGATAACCGCCCAGGATGTTCTTCTGCCGGTCGGCCTTCCACATCCAGATGTTCACGCCCCCTTCGTCGCCGGCGCTGCCC
>CALLKH010000252.1 GCA_938008425.1 uncultured Planctomycetaceae bacterium
GGATGGCCGATCGAAGGCCCCAGACAAAATAGGCGAGTCCAAAGGCCGTCAGAAGCCAGCCTGCGAGCGCCCCCCGGGCGCTCTCGATTTCGCCAAGCCGTTCCAACCCGAATCCCATCGTGATGCCGACGGCGCCCAGGATGGCTGAGCTGAGGACGTGCCCCGTTCCGCAGGCCAGCGTGATGGCGATGGTCTTTCGGACGGACCATCGCCCGATGCGGGCCATGGCAACGAACGGAACGTAGTGATCCGGGCCGGCGGCGGTGTGAAGAAAGCCGATGCTGACGGCCGTAAGGGCGAACGCGCTGGAGATGTCGGGCATGTAACGATTCCATTGCACGGTACAAGTCGTGCGATTTTCATGGAATCGTAGCTGGCGAGGCGCCGGGTGTATAGGCAGGCCGGTGGGTCAATCGAGGCCGTGAGCCGCCAATCAGCCTCAGGACGCGAAGATATTCTCCACGACCGCGACCTGGTCCGAAATCTGTTCGAGGACCGTCAGGACTTTGTCCGGCGTTAGCTTGATGACGTCGTAGTATTCCGCCGGAATCTCTGCGGTCTCAGGGTAGGTGCAGAATCCGAGCTTCAGACGGCTGACAAGAACATCTGCAACATAGACCAACGTGGGCAGTTCGCGATGGGCGGCGGCCAGTGCATCGGGCTTGTGGTGGTAGCCGATCGTCGTGCAGAGATTCTGGGGAAATCGCCACTTGGCGGCGAGCGCTGAACCAAACGCCTGGTGGTCGGCGCCGATCAGTGCTTCCTCGATTTCGCAGAATTTTCCGCCGGTCGACTCGTACTTGGCGATGACTTCCGCGAGCTGTTTGCGGAACACCTGTCGCTCCACGAGAAGCCCGAGGTCCGCAATGATGCCGGCGAGAAAGCTCTCCTCGACGGCCGGTCGGCCCTGGGCCGACGAGAGAAGTCGGGCGGTGACTCCCATCGAAATCGAGTGCTTCCAGACTTCGGAGCCGCTGAATCCTTCGATGGCCGGTCCGCTGTTGAAGAGGTGGGTCATCGAGGCGGCGATGGCGATGTTCTTGACCGCGGAAAGCCCGAGCAGCACGATCGCGCGATCGATGCTGGAGATCTGTCCCGGCAATCCGTAGAACGCCGAGTTCACGACCTTGAGGATGCGGGCGGAGAGCGCCGGATCGTTTCGAATGACTTCGTGAAGATCGCGCGCAGTCGATTTGGGATTTTCGACGATCTGGATGATCTTGACCGTCACTTCCGGCAGCGTCGCGATTTCGCCGACATCGGCAATCGCCGAATCCACCAGAGCCTTACCGTTGAGTGTTCCCGCAGTCGCCATGAGTCATCCTCGCCGTGGGCAGTCGGTTTGCGCGGGACATGCCGCGTCCCGCATCATCCGGTTCCGGCTCTGTATCGGTCGGACAGGCCGGCGTGGTGAGAGCATTTGTCAGATTACGATGTTACGGCGGTCGGCGGGGCGAACTGTTCGATTGCGGACCATAGCAGGGCGGAGTTTTCCGGAATATCCGACCTGGCGACGTGCCCGATAACCCGGTCCCAGTGCGTAACGAAAATGCCCTCGGTCGCGCGCTGGACGACGAGCATATCCTCACGGAGAGTCTCGCCGGCCGCGATCGGGCGGCGGGCGATGATCCGTCCCCTCGTGAGCCGGCGGATTTCATACTCGGCGTTTGAGGGCTCAAGCCGGCCGTTTCCGAGAAGGCGCTCGGCGCAGCGGATTTCCTCGACATAGGTCCGGAATTCCGCGGGATCGAGTGAGAAGAAATGATCCGGGCCTGCCTGATCGCGATTGAGTGTGAGGTGCTTTTCCAGCATGCAAGCGCCGGCCAGTACGGCATCGCCGCCGGTCTGGGTGTCCGCAGTGTGATCGCTGAAGCCCACGGGTACGCCGAAACGGGCGTGAAGCGTTCGAATGCACTTGAGGCGTGCGTCGTTCAGGCGCGTGGGATAGGCCGACACGCAGTGTAGAAGGATCAGCCGGTCGCCCGCGCCGCGCCCTCGAATCAATTCCACCGCGGCGGCGATTTCCTTCTCTTCGCTCGCCCCGGTGGAAACGACGAGCGGAAGCCCCGTGGCGCAGGCGGCTCGCAAGAGCGGCACGTTGACGAGATCGGGGCTGGCGATCTTGAGCGCTGATACGCCAATGACCTCGGCGAGCCACTTGAGTTCATCAAGGCCGAAGGGTGTCGCCAGAAACGTGATGCCGGCCTCGCGGGCGTAATGGGCCAGCGCCTTGAAGTCGCTTTCGCTCAGTTCCAGGCGCCCGAGCATCTCGCGCTGGCTGGAGCTTTCGCGATCGTTGGCGGTCTGGTACTGACACTTGGGGGCGTCGGCCGCGACCAGGCGATCGGCGCGGAAATACTGGAACTTCACCGCATCCGCGCCGGTCGATCGGGCGGCGTCGATCAGCCGTCGCGCCTCGTCCATCGATCCATTGTGATTCACGCCGGCCTCGGCGATGACGTAGGCTGGAAGTCCATCGCCGACGAGTCGGCCGGCGATATCGATGAGCGGAAGTCGCTGCTGGCAGTTCATGAAGACGAGACCTTTCGGCGATCGGCGTGCATCGCGCGGGTGAATGTGTCGGGCGCTTCGCGCAGTCGTTTTTCGATCAGGGCCTGGGCGAAGTGGAGATCCTCCTCGGAGTCGACGTCGATGGTCGGCCCGCCCTCGGAAATCACTGCTCGTCGATCGGCGCCGAGGAAGTGATGTGCATCCTGTGGCGACGTGTTGAAGAGCGACGCCCGGGTGACGGCCAGCACTGCGCCGTCGTGATAGTAAAGTGATTCGAGGTCCTGCCGGCGATAGATGCAGTTCTTTCGATACTGCACGAGCCGGTCGCCTTCGAGCCTGTGCAGCCAGTCCGGGTGCTGCTTGTCGACCGGCTTGATGCTTCGCACCGAGTCGCAGCCGGTGGTGAGCAGGTGATTCACCGCTGTATCGATTACGCCGGGGGCGCGGATGGGCACGTTACCGTAGAGAATCGCGACGTGCGTCACGGCGCGGTGCGAACATTCATAGGTTTCAACTGCATGACGAACGGCCGAGTCAACCGTTGCGGTGTCGTGAGCGAGTTCGGACGGCCGATCGACCACGAAGATGCCCATGAACCGGGCAACATCGGCGGCCTTGGCCAGGTCGGTCGTGACGCAGACGTCGTCGATCCGGCGGGACGCCTTCGCCTCGGAGAGCGTGTAGGCGATCATCGGCCGACCGGCGATGGGGAGAACGTTTTTGGACGGGAGACCCTTGCTGCCCGCACGGGCCAGAACGACGGCGAGGACGTGGGATTTCGCTTCTTTCATATCATGGTCATCGGCGGCCTGCGGTGTGGTGCTTGATCATCCTCGCGGGGCGGGAGAAGATGGCTTTATTCGCTGTATCAGCGGCGTTCACGCAGCTTTCAACCCGACAGGCGGTTCGATCATGATCTATCTGGACTACAACGCCACCACGCCCGTCGCTCCGGCCGTCGCGGAGGCGATGAAGCCCTATCTCGAGGGCGAGTTTGGAAACCCGAACAGCGGCCACGCATTCGGCCGCCGGACGCGCGAGGCGATGGAAGGGGCCCGGGCATCGGTCGCTTCGCTCGTCGGAGCCGCGCCGGAAGAGATCATCTTGATGAGCGGCGGCACCGAGGCGAGCAACATGGCGATCAAGGGCGTCGCGCTGCTTCGCGAGTCGGCCGGAAAGCACTTCGTGACCACGAACGTGGAGCACCCGGCGACGCTCGGCCCGATGAAATGGCTTTCGCGATGGGGATTCTCGCAGACGGAGGTTGCAGCCGACTCGACCGGCCGGGTGGATCCCGACGACATTCGCAAGGCGATTCGTGATGACACGATTCTCATCAGTGTGATGCACGCCCAGAACGAGGTCGGCACCCTTGAGCCGATCGCCGAGATCGGGCGTATCGCTCGGGAGCGCGGCGTGCTGTTCCACGTCGATGCCGCGCAGTCGATCGGCAAAGTGCCGGTCAATGTGGATGAGATGAACGCGGACTTCCTTTCGATCGCAGGCCACAAGTTCTATGCGCCAAAGGGCATCGGGGCGCTCTACGTGCGGAAGGGAATTCAAATCGATCCGCTGGTTCACGGCGCGGCGCAGGAGTCCGGCCGGCGCGGCGGCACCGAGAACGCCATGATGGCGGTGGGCATTGGCAAGGCCGCGGAGCTGTCGATCGAGTATCTCAAGAAGCCGGAGCATGATCGTCTGCGAAAGCGATTCTGGAATGCGCTTTCGGCCGCGTTCGGCGATCGCGTGCTGCTCAACGGCCATCCGACGCACTGCCTGCCGACGACGGTCAGCGTCAGTTTCCCGGGCCTCGTCGGCGGCGAGGTTCTCGCAAAGATGGAAGGGGTCTATGCCTCGACCGGGGCCGCTTGCCACGCGGGCGATGCCAAGCCCTCGCGGGTGCTCATGGCGATGAATATGCCGATCGAGCGGGCCGTTGGAACGATTCGATTCAGCGTGGGCCGGCCGACGACGGAATCGGAGATCGACCGGGTCGTGGAGATGCTGAAGGCGGCGGTCGGGCAGGCTCGGCCGGCCGCGGCGCGCTGAGTCGGCGGGGATGCCGTCTGGATTGAGCGGCTGCGGCGGGGTTGGCGCAAGAAAAAGCCCGGACACTTTTGGGTGCCCGGGCGATCGGGGGCTCACGAGGCTGACGGGGCTCGAACCCGCAACCTCCGGCGTGACAGGCCGGCGCTCTGACCAATTGAGCTACAGCCCCTGGGTGCTGTTATCAGACCCGCACGGCGTCCGCCGACGAATCCGAAGATCGGAAAAAGTACATCCGGCGGTGGGGGATGTCAAGGCCGCCGGGCGTCGCATCACCCCCAAAGAATCAGCCCCGTATCGAACTTATGCGCCAGGTCAGTGTGCTTCGGGATGACCCGGACGGCGTAGCCGTGCTGGCCGCTGCGGCGGCAGGGGATCTGTCCCTTGAACTGGTAGTCGCCGTTGTCGTTTTTCTCTTCGATCTGCATTGTTTCAGAGTGGCCTTCGACCAGGCGGCCGTAGGCGTCGACGGTGCCGTGGTAGAGTTCGACGGCCACGTCATCGGGGCTCACCGCGCCAAGATGGACACGGGCGCGGACGTTGACCATCGATCCGACGGTGAGTTCCTTCTCGTCGTTAGCGATGACTTCGTCGATGCGAACGGTGTTCCACTTGTGAGTGAGATCGCGCTTCCAGTGCGAGAGCGACTTCGCCGCGGCGTACTTTTCACCGGTGAGGCGGCGCCATCGCCCGGCGGCCGGGACGTACAGCAAGTTGGAGTACTCCTTGAGCATCCGCGTCGTGCTGAACATCGGCGTGAGCGTGCGCATCGAGGCCTTCATCTTGTCGATCCATCGTCGCGGGATGCCGTCGGCGCCGCGATTGTAGAAGGTCGGCACGATCTCCTTTTCGAGCAGTTCGTAGATGGCCTGCGACTCGATGTGGTCGCGGTCTTCGGCGTCTTCGTAGATGTGGCCTTCGTCGATCGCCCAGCCGTTCTCGCCGTCGTAGCCCTCGGGCCACCAGCCGTCGAGGATGGAGAAATTCAGTCCGCCGTTGGGCGCGACCTTCATGCCGCTGGTGCCCGAGGCCTCGCGCGGCTTGATCGGATTGTTGAGCCAGACATCGACGCCCTGCACGAGCATGCGGGCGACGGAGATGTCGTAGTTTTCAAGAAAGACGAAGTGGCGTCGGAATTGCGGCATTCTGATATACCGCATGATCTCCTTGATGATTTCCTTGCCCTTGTCGTCGCGCGGGTGGGCCTTGCCGGCGAAGACGACCTGCACAGGTCGCTCGCGGTTGCCCATGATGCGGGCGAGGCGTTCGATGTCACGGAAGAGCAGGGCGCCGCGCTTGTAGGGTGCAAACCTGCGGGCGAAGCCGATGGTCAGCGCCTCGGGGTTGAGGAACTCATCCGCGAGTGCGACTTCCGACGGCGGCGAGCCGCGCTTGCGAAGCTGTTCCTTCACGCGGCGGCGCGAATACGCCACGAGCGCGAAGCGCCGCTGCTCATGGGCCCGCCAGAGTTCGATGTGCGGAATCTCATGGACCCGTGCCCACGCGTCCTGGTCCTCGGGGGTGTGCGATCGCTGCGGGCCGACGTACTGATCGAGCAGGTGCGACATCTCGGGCGACGTCCACGAGTCAGTATGGATGCCGTTGGTGATCGACGTGATCGGCAGCTCGGAGCGCGGCGCGCCGGGCCAGACGTTGTACCACATGTTTCGCGAGACATGGCCGTGCAGGGCGCTGACGCCGTTGGCCGAGCCGGCCAGCCGCAGCGCCATGACCGCCATGCAGAACAACTCCGACGGGTCGGCCGGATTGATCTTGCCGATCGCTTCAAAGTCGGTCATGGACATCTTCAACTCGGCCACATAGGGCGACATGTATTCGTCGAGCAGCTTGCGGCTGAAGTGGTCGATGCCGGCCGGGATGGGCGTGTGCGTCGTGAAGACATGGCTCGGCGCGACGGCCTCACGGGCCTCGTTGAAGTCGAGCCCTTCCTTGACCATGGTCTGCCGGATGCGCTCGGTGGCGAGAAACGCGGCATGGCCTTCGTTCATGTGGCAGACGTCGGGTGTCACTCCGATGGCATCAAGCATTCGAACGCCGCCGATGCCGAGCAGGATCTCCTGCCGGATGCGCATTTCCTCGTTGCCGCCGTAGAGCCGCTGGGTGATCTCACGATCCTCGGGGGCGTTTTCGACCATGTCGGTGTCGAGCAGGTAGAGCGGCACGCGGCCGACCTGGGCGAGCCAGCACTGACAGTACACCTCGCGCGGGCCGATGGGCAGGCGAACGGTGACGGGCTGGCCGTCGGATCCCTTCACGGGTGTGACGGGCATGTGGTAAAAATCGAGCGAAGGATATTCCTCAAGCTGCCAGCCGTCGGTCGCCAGGCGCTGCTGGAAGTAGCCCTGGCGGTACATGATGCCGACGCCCATGAGCGGAACGCCGAGATCGCTGGCGCTCTTGAGATGATCGCCGGCCAGCACGCCGAGACCGCCCGAGTAGATCGGCAGGCATTCGTGAAGGCCGAACTCCATCGAGAAGTAGGCGACCTTGGCGTTAGAGAGTTCGGGATGATGCTCGGAGAACCAGCCTCTTCGATTCATGTATGAATCGAAGACGGACGACACGCGACTGAGTTCGGAGAGATACGCCGAATCCGCCGCTGCCTGATCCAGCCGCTTCTGCGAAACGTGTCCGAGGAATTGCACGGGGTTGCCGCCGACCTCATCCCACAGATTCGGATCAAGCCGTCGAATCAGCTCACGGCAGTCCCCGTTCCAGGACCACCAGATGTTGTAGGCGAGATCCCGAAGCCGACTGAGCGACTTCGGCAGGGCGGGCACGACGGTATAGGTTCGAAGGCGGTACATTCCGTAGGTTTCCATCAAGGCCGACCTTCCTTGGTACGGCTGACCGGGGCGTGGCACACCCCTCGACAGGGCTGACTCTCAAGATGCGGCGATCAATGATTTGCCGCGTACCATTCGATGGTTTTCTGAAGCCCGTCGCTGAAATTCACGACGGGCTTGTAACCGATCACACGTTCGGAGAGGGCGATATCCGCCCATGAATGCTTGATGTCGCCGGCGCGCGTGGCGACATAGTTCGGCTTTACGTTCTTGCCGAGCACCGCGTTGATCTTCGCGATGATCTGGTTGACGGTGATGTGCGCGCCGCAGGCGACGTTGATGGTCTCGCCGCGCGTTTCCGGCGCCTCAATCGCCTTCAGATTGGCGACGACGACGTTTTCGATGTAGGTGAAGTCCCGCGTCTGTTCGCCGTCGCCGTAAATGGTCGGCGGTTCGTTTCGCAGGATGGCCGTCAGGAAGGCGGGAATGGCCGCGGCGTACTGGCTCTTGGGGTTCTGCCGGGGGCCGAAGACGTTGAAGTATCGCAGCGAGAGCGTCTGAAGCCCGTAGCAGTTGTAGAAGACCGAGCAGTAATATTCGCCGGTGAGCTTCTGGACCGCGTAGGGGCTCAGCGGGCTGGTCGGCATTGACTCGACTTTTGGAAGCTGTTCAGTTTCGCCATAGGCCGAGCTGCTTGCGGCGTAGATCACGCGGCGGACCTTGCAGTCCCGCGCCGCCATGAGCAGGTTGAAGGTGCCTTCGACATTCGCGCGGTGGCTGTTGGCCGGATTCGCAATGGACTCCGGAACCGACGGCACGGCGCCGTGATGGAGAACAACATCCATGCCCTCGCAGGCCTTCCTGCAGGTTTCGGGATCGACGATCGAGCCTTCGAGAAGGGTGCACCGGCCGGCCTGAAGAGGTTTGCAATCGGGCGAAAAGAGCGGGGCATCGTCGGCGTCGCGGAGGGCGGAGAGGTTGGCGCGCCTGCCCGTGCTGAAGTTATCGAGGATGCGGACGACATGGCCGCGCCGCACGAGCCCTTCGACGAGGTGCGAACCGATGAAGCCTCCGCCACCAGTGACTAGTACGTTCATGCCTGCCATTCGCTCCCCGGCGGCAATTCCAGCCGCCGTCGTCGGTTATCGCACTTTCCCATATCGACGGCGAAGGTGCGGATGTTCACTTATGCCTCGACGCGCGATTCTTGCCGGTTACCGTTCGCTGGAGACCGAATCTGCGGTGTCGGGCCGGGACTTCGTGGCCGTCGCTGTGCGAGCGCGCTGGGCCTGTCGCCGGTCGTTATGGTACTGAAAAGCGCGGTGGTGACAATTCGGCGGGTTCCGGGTCGATCAGCCCCTTTTGACGAAGCTGCGTTCGAAGTTCAGAGGCCCATCGCTGGTGATCCGGATAGGGTGAAAGCCGAATGATCTCGTCCAACAGTTTCACCGCCTTCCGGGGCTGAAAATAGGGCGTGCCCTTCACGCGATCGTCAGTATAGAACTTCGCGAGAAAGAAATCCGCCATGAAGGTTCCGTAGATGTGCGATTCCTCCCGGGCGTCCAGGTAGGCCTTTTCGGCGAGATCGAACGCTCCCGTGGATTGGTAGCTTCGGGCCAGCTCCAGGTAGTTGGCGACGAACGATTTCCGGGCCGGCATTCGAAGGATTCGTTGATTGAGTGCGATGGCCGCGTCAAACAGTTTCGCTTCGCGCAGGCGCGTGGCTTCGTCCGTCAACCTCATGGCGTAGAGGTCAAACGCCGGCGGAACCGCGATCGGAAGGAGCGGTACGAGGCTCCAGAGATAGCGTCGATCCATGCGGCGGCTCCACATGAGAGCGCAGTGAAGCAGTGAAAGCATGTAAACCGGCGCCCATATCCATGGTGATCGAGCGGCCGCCGCCAGCAGGCACATCACCGCTAGAACCAGCGACAGCTTTCGAGTCTTGGGCTTGAATTCCCGGCGTCGCCAGCTGACGAGCAAAGTTGTGACCACGAAGACGAGGCCGTAGAGCCAGAGTTCCGCCGCGATCGCTTCGGGATAATCGGGGAGTCGCAAATCTGCAGAAAGGCCGTAGGCGTTCGCGACCAGCGCCCGAATCGGGTGATGGTCGAGCAGCAGATGACTGAGCACCGCGAGAGTGATCACGAGGTAGGGCCATGGCTTTCGACAGCGCGTCGTCGCCGCAACCGCGACGCAGATGGCGCCGGCGACGCCGAGCGCCATCCAGGGTGATTGAGTGAGGAAGTGCTTGTCCCAGTGCGGCGGCGCGACGAACAGCGCGAGCCATTCAACGAGATCGACAACGTGCGCCGAGAACACCACCACGCCGACCCAGATGTACGGCATTCGGCCGGTGCGGGCATTGGCCGGGCAGGTCTCGCTCAGTGAGAGCCCGATCAACGTGTGTCCGATGGTCGCCATCCCGGCCGATCTCCGATCCCCGTTCACGAATCCGCGCGCCGTGCGCCTGTTTGCATCCGCTGGGATCGCCGCTTTTTTGAGGCGAATCCAGCTGTCTCAGGCCGATTCGCACCTCATCCGGACCCGTCAAACAACCGAACATGGCTGAACGTCGCCGCGCCGCTCCTACGGAACGCGCGGCGGGCCGGTTCGTCGAATCCTGTTCATCGACGTTTTGACCGGTTCGCCCGATTGCTAAGTTCCGTATTCACGAAAGCTTGTCCGCGTTGTTCGTGCGTGTCGATACATGAAGATGCCGGTCTCCGCCGTGCCCATTCGGCCGCGCTGCCGAGTGAGCACGCCTACTATCAAAAGGGGACCTCGCACGGAGGTAATTTGCTGTGAATCCCGACAAGAGCCCCGATAACAAGGCCCTCGGCGAACGAGAGCTGGAGGCGGTGCAATCCCTTGCCGCCAGCCGAAAGCTGATTCTCGACGAACTCGGCAAGGTCATTGTCGGCCAGAGCGACGTCATCGAACAGCTTTTGATCTGCCTGTTCGCGCGGGGGCATTGCATTCTGGAAGGCGTGCCGGGTCTCGCT
>CALLKH010000253.1 GCA_938008425.1 uncultured Planctomycetaceae bacterium
AGAATCGACAGGCAATCATGATCGACCGCGGAACCGCCGAGACGATGGGCTGGAAGGTCGGCGATCTCATCACCATTTACCCTTCGATTCCGCCCTTCGTGGATATTCAGTTTCGCGTGGTCTCCACCCTGCCGGAGGCGACTGACATCATCACCAACTGGTGCCGGCGCGACTATCTTGAGGAAATCCTGCGCGAGCAGTATCCCGCCGCCGCGGCCGCCGGCAGTGGCGGACCCTTCGATCAGGTGACGTTCTTCTTCGTTCGGTGCGCGTCGAAGGAGGACGTGGACTATTACCGCGAGGAAATCGACAAGCAGTTCAAGGGCTCGCCCGACGAAACCAAGACGCAGGACGAAAAGACCTTCATGAGCGAATTCATCACCCAGCAATTCGACCTGCCGAAAAATCTCACCATTCTTTCGGCGCTCACCGTGCTGGTCGCGGTGCTGGCCGCCGCGAACACGATGAGCATGAATTTCCGCGACCGCATCAACGAGGTGGCGACGCTCAAATCGCTCGGATTCGGCGGCGGGTTTGCCTTCGCCATGATTCAGACCGAGAGCCTGCTCCTCTGCGGCATCGGCGGCCTGGTCGGAACGGTCGGCCCCTACATCGCCTTCACCTACACCCCGCTGAAGTCCATCACCCTGCCGGTGATTCAGAATCTGGAGGTCGATCCGACCACCTGCGTCAAGGCCATGACGATTGCACTGGCAATCGGCGTGGTGGCCGCGATCTGGCCAAGCTGGCTGGCCGTTCGCATGAAAGTCGTCTCCGCGCTGCGAGACCTGGGATAATCACGTGGTACTGCCTCTTACATACAACTGGCGTAACCTCTTCGTGCGAAAGCTCAGCACGTCGCTCACCTTCGGCGTCATCACCGTGGTCGTCGGCGTGCTGGCGGTCCTGCTTTCTTTCACCGAAGGCATCAAGTCGTCGCTGCGATCGAGCGGCTCGGATCGCAACCTGCTTGTCCTCAAGAAGGGCGCAACGGCGGAAAGCACCAGCCTTATCAACCCAGAGGAAGCAGGCCGCCTCGTGCAGACGCCGGGGGTCGCCCTCGACAAGACCGGTGCGCCCCTCATCAGCCGTGAACTCTGTGTGCAGACGTCGATCCGCCGAAAAGGTGCTGACGGCAAACCCGCCAATGTCGGCATCCGCGGAATCGATCCCGTCGGCTGGCAGGTGCATGCCGACGTTCGGATAACCGAGGGTGATCGATTCAATGAAGGAGAAATGGAGATCATCGTCGGCAAGGCGGCCGCGGAGCGCTACGCAGGCCTCGCCATCGGCGACACGCTCGAACTGGGTCGCACGCAGAACCAGAATTACAAGGTCGTCGGGATCTTCGAAGCCGGCGGCGGCGCGCTGGAGAGCGAAATCTGGACATCCCGCGGGTCGCTGAGCAACTCGTATAACCGGACATTCGTCTCCAGCGCACTATTGCGCCTTCGCGACGATGCGGACATCAATGCGGCCAAGGACTACATCGAGGGATCAGCCGTCAATCTCAATCCCAAGACAGAACTCGAGTACTACGAAGAGCTGTCGTCGAAATCCACGCAGATCGTGGTTCTCACCTCGATCCTGATCGCCATCATGGCGGCGGGCGCCGTTTTTGCCGTCGCGAACACCATGTACGCCGCGGTCGACGGCCGCCGGCGCGAAATCGCCATGCTACGCACCATCGGCTTCACCAAGGCGGCCATCCTGTTCTCGATCATCATCGAATCCATGATGATCTGCCTGGCGGCTTGCGTGCTCGGGCTTGTTGGGGCGTCGTTCTTCAGCGGCCGCCGCGAAGACTTCTTATCGGACACCACCTGGACCGTTCTGGCCTACGAACTTCGCCTGACGCCGACGATTATCGTTGTGGCGATCGTCGTGTCGACACTGGTGGGGATCGTGGGTGCGGTCGCCCCGGCGGCGAAGGCCTCGCGCACCAACATCCTGGACGCCCTGCGTAAGGCCTGACCTTCTGCTACAATCGCCTTGACTATGTCATCACAACCCGACATCCGTTCCCAGCTTCGATCGCTTTCAATTCCGAAGGATCAGCGCCCCTCATCGCCTGCCGTTCGCCGAACTTCCTTCATGAAGCCGCTCGCATGGATCGTCGTCGGCGCTGTCGTAATCGGGCTTGCCACACAGATTCCCCGCTTCATACCCGCCGCAGCAAACCTGCTGCCCGGCGCAGCCGATGTGCCGGTTCGTCTCATGACCGTCGCCGAAAGGTCCGCGTCGGAACCCATGGCGGTCCACACCGCAACCGGCAAAATCGTTTCCGACCACAAGGTCAAGGTTGCGACCAAGGTCTCCGGCCAGATCGTCGAGCTGTTCTTCGAACAGGGCGATGCGATCCAGGAGGGGCAGATTCTTGCGAAAATCGAGGACGTGCTCCCCCGCGCCCGTCGCGATGAAGCCGCGGCGACGCTCGAGAAGTCGAAGGCGGCGCTCGATTTCCAGCGCGTGAACTTCGACCGAATCAAGCTGCTTCACTCGGAGTCCAACGCACCGGACATCGAATTCCAGGACGCCAGGCGCGCGCTGGAAGAGGCCCAGGCCGAAGTTCAAAAGAACGAGGCCGTTCTGGCCTGGTCTCAGAAAATACTCCGCGACTGCGAAGTGCTCGCCCCGATTTCCGGCGTCATCCTCGAACGCAATGTCGAAGTCGGCGACTTTGTCGCGGCCGAGGGAGGTCTTGGGGCCAATGCCAATTCGCAGTTCGGCACCATCGCCGACATGGAGGCATTGCGGGTCGAAGTGGATGTGAGCGAACTGGACATCGCGCGGCTAAAGCAGAACATGAAGTGCGTCATCACCCCCGACGCCTACAAGGATCAGCGCTTCGAAGGCCATGTGATGTGGATCGATCCCGGCGCGAACTATTCCAAGGCGACGGTCCAGGTCAAGGTTCGCATTGAAAACCCCGACAGGAACTATCTTCGTGTCGAGGGCGTGGCACAGGTCGTCTTTCTCGCCTCGAACTCATCAACCGGGGAGGCCGGTTCGAATTCGACCAATCCCAGCGGCGTGTGGATTCCTTCCACCGCCTGCATTCTGAACGACTCCGGCGACACCGCCCGCGTGTTCATCGCCGACAACGGCAAACTGCGGGAAGCCACTGTGACGATCGGCCGCCGCATCGCCGGCCAGTATGAGATCAAGAGCGGATTGCGCGTCGGCCAGTCCATCGCGTCAGACAATCTTGAAAAGCTCACTGACGGCCAGCGCATCGACAAATAGCGCTGTGCCGCTCGCTGCGATCCAGAGTTGGAATGCAATACCCCTGTCGCCTTCACCCCTCATTCAGACTGACACAGCGCCTATCGTCAACAGTTTAATCGCACTGCGACCTCCATCGAAATGTCGCGCATCTGCCCAATTTCACAGTCTCCGGGCACGCACCAACCCTTTCAATGCAGATGAATTGCGGATAAACTGCATAGTGAACCAGCGTCCAGCCTGTGCTTCATAACGCGCCGGTCAATTGCCGGTTGGCAGGGGCAAACAGCGGCAGGCGCGCTGGCGAACCGGGCCCGGTCGCAATGGCAACCATTACATCCATCCTGGCGGAAGTGCGCGAGGGGTTACCTGGCGCGGCGGATCGCCTGTTCGACCACACCTATGACGATCTGAGAGCAGTCGCTCAACAGATGCTCAGGGGGCATCCTCACGGCGTCCTTCAGCCGACCGCGCTCATCAATTCGGCCTACCAGCGCCTGGCTGAGCGGGAGGGCATCAGCGCCAATGACCGCAAGCACCTGTTCTTCCTGCTGGGCCGGGCGATGCACGACGTCCTCGTTGAGCAGGTGCGGGCGGACATGGCGATCAAGCGGGGCGGCGGCTCCCGGCGCGTCCCGATGATCGAATTGACCACGGACAATGACACGCGGCAGGTCGAGTTGCTCGACCTGCAGGCGGCGCTCGTCGAACTCGACTCCGTTGATTCAGAGGCGGCTCGAATCATCAAACTGAAAGTCTACAGCGGACTTTCACTTGAGGAAGTCGCCGAGTCCGCCGGCATCACTTTCTCGGTCGCCCGTCGAAACTGGGAGTACGGCAAGGCCTGGCTGCATGAGCGGCTCACCAGGACACTGCCTGCGAGGCAGGAAAATACCCATAAGCCACGAACCTGAATCAGCGCATTTCGATCGCCCGATTTCGGCTGAAGAGGAAGGACCAAACCGGGACTAACGATCAATGACCGACCCGAACTGGGATGAGAAGGCCGTCTTCAGTCACGCACTGGAGCTACCGGCCGACCAGCGCGAGGCCTATCTGAACGAGGCCTGCCCGGACGAAGCCGCGAAGAACCGGGTGCGTGCACTCCTGCGCCATCATGGCCAGGCGCCGGATGAACTCTTCGACGTTAAGAGTGAACGTGAGATCACAGAAGTAGATCCGACCCAGATCGCCGAGTTCAAGATCATTCGACGTCTGGGCGCCGGCGGAATGGGCGTCGTTTATCTCGCCGAAGACACGGTGCTCGGGCGGCGCGTGGCGCTCAAGGTGCTCGCCCGACACATGACCGGTTCGGAGCAGGCGCTCGCACGCTTTCGCGAAGAGGCTCGAAGCACCGCGGTGCTCAACCATCCCGCCATCGTGCCGGTCTATAAGTTCGACCGCGAGGGCGATCACCACTACATCGTCTCCGAATTCGTCGAAGGCATCACGCTGGCCGAACTCATTGCCAGGAGGCGCGCCGCTCCGACGCTGAAGTCGCAGGACATCCGGGAGTGGCACCGCCAAGCCGCCGAGATCGTGGCAGCAGTCGCCGACGGCCTCGACAGCGCCCATCGCTTTCACATCGTTCATCGCGACGTGAAGCCCTCGAACATTCTCATCGATACCCAGGGTCGTCCGAGGCTCACAGACTTCGGAATCGCCAAACACTTGACCGAGGAATCCAGGATCGACCAGACGCAGATCATCGGCAGCTGCCATTACATGAGCCCCGAGCAGGCGTCGGTCGCCGGAACGCGCGTCGATCAGCGAAGCGATATTTTCTCCCTCGGCGTGGTGCTCTATGAAATGCTCGCGCTGCAACTTCCTTTCGACGGCCCGACTCTGCCGCAGGTGCTTCGAGCCGTGGTTGACTGCAACCCCGAGAAACTCCGTTCGGTCGACAAGAAAATCCCCAGAGACCTTGAAACCATCTGCCAAAAGGCGATGGAGAAGGAACCCCGGCATCGGTACCAGACCGCGGCTCACGTCGCGGCCGACCTGAGATGCTTCCTCACCGGCGATCCGATTCTCGCGCGACCGCCGAACCCGATTCGCCGCGTGCGCCAGAAACTGCGCGCTCATCGCGGAAAATCCGTGGCGGCCGTGGTCCTTTTGCTTTGCGCCGTCGTTTTCACGCTGATTGTTCAGGTGCGAAACTCGCGGAATGCGGAGCTGGCCTGGCTCAGTGTTGAGTCGGAGTCACCCGGAATGCGGGTGACGATTCGAGCGATGAACACAAGTACGCTGAAACTTGAGGGCTCGGCGATCGAGCTCGGCCGGACCCCGCTCGCTGAGGTGGCCGTTGAACCGGGGCAGTATCGACTGGCCGTGGCCTCCCCAACGGACTCCAGTTTCTGCGAGTTTGATCTCGATCTTGCAAGAGGCCGGGAAAATCAGCTGGTTATCCATGTCCATGGAGCCACCCGCACGGATTTGAACCAACTCTACCCCAAAACGCCCGATCTGAATTCGTCGCGCGCGTCGGGGAGGCTCGTCGCCATCGGCGCGCGGCTGATCCCGGCAGAGGACCAGACGCTGAAAGACATGGTTCGTTTCGCCGAGGGAGACTATGAAGTCGGCTGGTCGGACGCTGATGACAACCCCGTGATCCGAAAGCAGATCGTTCATCTCGATCCGTTCTACCTGGATGTCTCCGAAGTCTCGAATCGCGAATACCAGGAATTCATCACGGCGACGGGCTATCCGCCCCCCTCCGCATGGAAACACATTGATGATGAAGATCAATTCGCGGATCAGCCGGTCGTAACCGTGTCAATCGTCGACGCCATGGCGTACGCCGCATGGCGGAACAAGCGTCTCCCGACTGCCTTTGAATGGGAGGCGGCCGCCCGCGCATCTGATAATCGTCTTCTTCCGTGGGGTGACGCCCCGCCGCCGCCGGAGCTTCAGGTGCTCGACGCCGATGCGATTGACCGATCAAGGTCGCCCGACCTGGTCACCTGTCTCCGCGAGTACACGCGATACGCACGGCCGGTTCGAAGCGACATTTCGCTCTCGACGCCGACGGGCCTGTTTCACATGGCGACCAATGTCACTGAATTGACATCCACCGTTACAGCGGACGCGACGCCGATCGCCGTCAGAAAGGGCGGCGCCTGGTTTGACTCGCGCAACTCTTTCAACCTGTCCAAGTCCCTGGGGGCGCCGGCCTTCAGTCATTCTTCCTTTGTTGGATTCCGTTGCGCGCGAAGTGAGCGCCCATGAACACCCTGTTGAAATGGAGAGAGAAATGAGTCAAGTGTATGTGGCCAACATGTGGTTGAGTTGCGGACCCGAGACCTCGTGGACCCAGAGCGAGACCGAGGCCGCCCTGCTTGAGTTCGATACCCGATGGACGCGCGACATTGAGCGCGAGTGGTGCTGTCTTGTTTACAACTGGACCAGTATAAACGAGCAAGATTTTCGTGCGTTTCTGAACCAGGTGCTTTCTGACCAGTTTCTGACCACCATGCGCAAGGACATCGGCGACGCCAAAGCCGTGTTCAATGATCAGTTCTACGGTTCCTGGGCGATCGGCTCCGGCGGACTGCACCAGGCTCACAAACTCGTCAGCGTCAAGAAGGGCGACAGCACCGACGACTACTGGTCCTTCCAGGTCACCTCGAGCCTGGTAGCGCTGGTCTATGTACACGCGGAGTGGACGGTCACCGGTGTTAATTAATCAACTGGATGTCGGTCGTTTCGCGGCGCGGCTGTCATTCGCCGCACCTCCAGGCGTCACGGGCGTGCGGATCGTGTTCGCGCCCTCGCGCACACGAATCCGCGACGCCGTCCTGGTGGCGTGCGCCGGGCCTTCGCCCGGCGCTCCCATCATGTCGGATCATTCGAGTCCTGCGTTCGATCTGATGTGGTCGTCGCCGACGACGCGCGAGGCACTGTTGATCGCTCAATTCGCCTACAGCGGGGAGCCTCCTCGAACGCCGTCGTTCCAGTTCATTCGTCCGGCGGACTCATTCACCGAGGAACCCCACGACCGGTGGGCGCGCATCTGCCGGAAGCGCGAAGCCCTGATCACAGGAATACCCGCCCAGGAGTACCTCTACGAACTCGATCGCCTGACCAATGAATGCATCCTTCGCGCCCTTCCGGCGCACGGCGGATTTGACGAGGTCCGCTGGAGGAAACTGCTCGGGCTTCAGAATTACCTGTCGCGACGACAGTGCCTCCGGTTCTACAGCCCGAATCCAAGTCGGGAGCATCCGGCCATCATCCGGGAATTCGCCGCCGTCGCCGATCAGGCGTTCCATGAAGCCGGGCGGAAGGTCAATCACGATCCAGCGAGAATCGGGGCGACACTGGTGGAGTTCGCGGCGGGGTACCATCGACTGCGCATCGAACTCGATCCGAACGACGTCTGCACCCTGGCAGGACACCCTGACTCGGCCAATATCTTTCTGTTCGCGGAATTCGCCTTACTCTGCCTGGAGCTGGATCCCCCGCTCAATCCCCAGGCCTGGGAGCCCCTCTTTCCCTATCTTGTCAAGGCGAACGCTGTCTTCGTGCGCCGATTCGGTCCGGTCAGGCCCCGCGATCTTCAGGTGTACAACACCGTCAGTCCGGGCTTGCTGCCTGCCCGTCTGATGGAAGAAATAAACGAAGAGTATCAGGGGATCGCCGGTCTGCCGGACCTGTCGCTGAAAATGCGTCAGATTCTGATCGCGGCCGTCCGGCAGATCGAGGTCGTCGAATTCCGCGAGTGAAAGATCGGAGTCTGAGACTTCAGAAACGGCTCGGCGCCGAAGTGTGAACCGATCCGAGGATCGATCCGCATTCGGTTCCAGCCTAGGGTCGTCCACTGCAGAGGAATTCCGCGCCGATGCGAAAGACCCCGGGACGCATTTCGGTGCAGTTTCGCACCACGCACTGCGCAATCGGACGACCCGGAATCGATTCGAACCGGACCGAAAACACATCGCCCGGCTCCGCCTTCTGATGGGTGATGAACGACAGCCCGCCCGCGGACAGGTCCATCGTCTGCGCCGCCATGGGAAGGCCTTCGATCGACACACTCAACGAGAGATGATGCTCGACACGGGGAAACTGCCGCTCTTCGAAACCGCGGCCGGGTCTTCCGTCGCGCTTGTGCAACTCGGCCAGGACCTGACCGCCGATGGCGATCCGCGGGTGAACGTCGTCCGCGGGTCGAACATTCGTGAGGACGTCCGGCTGACAGTTGTCGATGAGCGTTGCGTAGAAGCGACTGCCGCAGTGACGGCACTCCCAGCTGCTGGCCACCTCGCCCGGACGCGGCAGGCGCAACGGCAGCGGCGCGGAGCACACGTTGCAGGAATACGGTGCTGCTGCCGGACTCTCGGCATCGGTTGCACTCGCTGCCCCGGCCGCCGTTCCAGAACTCGTCCTGCCGGTCGCCGTCATTTTCTTTTCGACCTTGGCCGCGACCTTGGTTGTAGCTGCACTGTCGTTTTTCATCGATCGGCTCCGGCTTGCGACTGCCGTGGTCCCGCGCGAAGAAGAATCCGGCCCAATCCCGAGGGCCGGTCACACTCTCATCAGGAATCGGCCTGATCCAGATACCAGATTACCTGTTCATCATCGTCGGCCGGCGCCCGCAGCCTTCCACCGAATTCGAGTCACACTATCGGTCCTAGAAACAAGCCTTAGCGAAGTCCCGGTTCGGCGAGTAACACGGCGAGTTCACCGGCCGCGTTCGCCGCGGCGCCCGGTTTGACGATGGGCTGGATGAGCGCCTCCAATTCGGCCCGAATTCGGGCCAATACCGTCGGATTCGTCAGCCATTCCGTCGCCCGCGCCGTGATCGGCGCGGTGCTGTCGTAGTAAGGCATGAACTCCGGAACGATTTCCCGGCCTGCGAGAATGTTCGGAATGGAAAGGTACGGCGTTCGAATCAACCATCGTCCGATGAGCCGGTACCCCCACTTGCTGTGGTTGTACATGATGATCATCGGTGTTCCCCAGTAAGCCACCTCCAGCGAAATGGTGCCCGAGGCCACGAGGCAGAGGTCCGCCGCGCGAATCGCCGCCGCACGATCAGTCGCCCCCGTGACCACTCGGGCCTCGACGCGGCGTCCCGGGCGCTTCAATTCCGATTCGATCAATGTCTTGATCTCATCGCTCGCGGCCGCGATCAGTACCCCAAGCCGTGGACATCGTCCTCGTATCGAACGGGCGACCTCGAGCTGCCCCGGAAGCACCTCCCTGAGCACGTGCCGCCTCGAACCAGGCAGAATCGTCACCACCGGCGATGCGCCGCCTCGCAGTTCCGCCACGCGGGCTTCATCCACCTGAACCTGCGTCAAACGGTCCCATGACGGATGCCCCACATAGGTCGCTTCAATACCGGCAGACTGGAAGTACGGCGCTTCGAACGGCCAGATGCACGCCAGTCGATCCACCCGACGGCGAATGCGAGCGTTTCGCCACCTCGGCGGCCCCCAGGCCCACGTCTGCGGCGCGATGAAGTAGAGGACTGGAATCTTGCGGCGCTTGAGGAGCTTGGCAATGGGCAGGTTGAGCGCCGGCGAATCGATGACGACGGCGGCGTCGAATCGTTCGCGATCGAAATACCGGCCAAGTCGTCGCAGCAGGAGCCAGGCCTCCGGAATTTTCTTGAACGCCTGAATCCCCATGGCCGACCGGGCCGTCATGTCGAAAAAACATTCCACGCCCTCCGCTCGAAGGGCTGGGCCGGCCAGCCCGGCGAACCGGGCGCCGGGGAACTTCTCGCGAAATGCCCGAACCAGGGCGGCCGCGTGCTCATCCGCGCTCTGCTCCGCGACGCTGATGAAGATCCGGGGCGCGGCCGATAATTCGGACATAATTTCTCCTGTTTTTTGCCTTCGCGCGAGCCACCATAACCGCCGATTTCGATGCCGCCAAACGCCGTTCGCGAAGGCGCGAACCCCGGCCGCCACGCCACCTTTGGGTTGACGTCGATGCAGCGTTCCCGTACCTTAACGGGTCTCGTCACATTTTCTGCAATGTGAGATGTTCAGGTACTTTTTTGAGGAGGTGACATTTGTCATCGGCGTTGGTCCGCGACCTGATTGATGCCGGCATCCACTTTGGCCACCGAGCGAGTCGGTGGAATCCCAAGATGGGCGCCTACATCTTCGGCAAGCGGAATTCGATTC
>CALLKH010000254.1 GCA_938008425.1 uncultured Planctomycetaceae bacterium
ACTCCCGTGACGTCTGTTGATAATAGAGCGTGACCTTCGCGCCGATCGCCTCATCCGGAATGGGATAGAAGGTGTCGTCCCAGTACTGGCCGTCCGCGTAGGAATACGCGACCGGCGCCGCCTGGATGGCCGCAAAACCGGCGTTCGTAAAGCCACGCGGCGGGATGCGATTGTCGAGATACATCACCGTTCCAAGAATCGAGTGATTCGACGGACCGGGCTGCACGCCGGCCGCCGCGGCTGTCACAGGATCGGGGCCGATTTCGGCGTGATAGACCTTGGTCGAGGCGCTGTCGAGCGAACCAGTGACCTTGTTGTAGCCGCCGAAGACCGCGATCGGGTCCATGTCGCTGTCGCAGCCGTAGTACTCGACCGTGAGGAATATGCGCCGGCCCTCAATGTACCCGGTGGGCAGCTTGTGGCCGGTCTGGTTCGTCACGCGAACCTTCAGGTGTCGCTCACCCGGCACATGCATCTCATCGACGACGGCCTCCATATCGGCCGCCTTCTGAAGGAACAGCCGGTTTCGATCCGCATTCGCGATGAGCGAGGCGACCGTATCCTCATAGAACTCCGGTCCGAGTCCATCCGGAATCGGGAAGCCTTCGATGGGGCCGTCCGGACCGAACTGGAGCGCGATCGCCTCCAGGATCCACGTGGCGGCGCCATTGAAGGTATGCCGCGGAATGTCCGGGCGCGTGTCGGAAACAAACTCGCAACCCTTGGTGTCGTGCCCGGCCATGTGGCAATCCTGGCAACTGGACACGTTGTTCTGCCCCGGCGCACCGAAGCGCCCACCCATGTCCACGCCGCCGGGCTGGTTGAACGAACTCTTCAGCCATTCGCTGAAGGTTCGCTGCTCCGGCGACATATTGTACTTGTTGCCGTCCGGGTGACGAACGCCCAAACCGTTCAGCGCCGGCTGGCCCGCGCTGTAATTTACGTGCGGAAAACTGACGTCGTGACACGTCCCGCAAAGCTGTGCCTTCCGATGAAAAGGAGATTCGAAGGTCGGGCAGCCGTCGGGATCGCCGAAGTCATCCTCGCATGATCCAAAGGTAAAGGCACGGTGAAAACTGGTGTCGCACGTTACGGCGGGAGGCGACGGCACACCGCTCTCGACCAGCGGAAACGGTCCGCGTCGGCGGTCGAACGGATCCACCACGTAATTGGCGCTGCCGCTGAATCCCGGGCTCGAAGGCGTGCCGAGATCCATCGACTGTACCGGCCGATCGGCGCCGAGCCCGAGCAGGATGATCTGATCGAGCGGCGTTGCGGCATAGGTCGGATCAAAGGGGTCCACCAGGCGATGACAGAAATGGCAAGTGACGCCATCGCGATCATCGCGCGTAATGCTCGACCCGTTGGTCGGCGTCGAGCGACCCTCCAGCCAGGCCTTGGGCACATGGCAGCGCAGGCAGGCGTCGCCCGATCCCGGCGCATCGTGTTCCGCAATATCCAGCGCCGCGTAGAAGACCGGATCGCGCGCCGCCTGCGACATCAGGCTGCCGCGCCACTCGTCGTGAATGGGCGAATCCTGACCATGGCAACCGGAACATTGATTCTGGGCGGTGATGATCTCGTTGCCCAACTCCAACCCGCCCGGCTGTGTGCCCCGCATGTGGAAATTCTCAATTGTCGTCGGAAGCGGCTGGACAGGATCGGCGAACGTCGCGCCGGCTGACATCAACGAAAATGCCGCCGCGCAGACCAGTCGTAACTTGAAATGGGCCATCGTATTGCTCAATATTCGTGTGCCGGTCGCGATGAAGGAATGGAAGCCGTTTACGGCGCCCCATCGCCGTCTCGACGTCCGACCAAAATGATGAAAAGCCAGACTCCCCCGTGAATTGCGTGCGTTCTCAGCCTCACACGCGCACATCCAATCATATCGGGACCATCGGCGCGATTCAACGCGACCTTTCGTATCGAGCGGCTCGAATCGGCCATTCCCGGCGAATTCAAATGCCCTGCCGCTACGGAATTTCACGCAGTCCGCCTCGAGGTGCGCTCCGCTTCCCCATGCCGCCCGGTCGGACTACATTGGAGCAGTTATCCGGTCCATCGAGGAGCCTCTGACCATGCCCAGTTCCACGCCGCAAAAGCCCGCCTCCAACCCTTCCACGGCCGTTTCAGGTCCGCGAACCGTGCACGCCCCGCGCGGCACCGAAATCTCCTGCAAGGGCTGGCAGCAGGAAGCGGCCCTGCGGATGCTTCATAACAATCTCGATCCCGATGTCGCCGAGAAACCCGACGAACTCATTGTCTACGGCGGAACCGGCAAGGCCGCCCGATCTTGGCCAGACTTCGACAAGATCGTTCGCGCCCTTCGATCGCTCGAAAACGACGAGACGCTGCTCGTCCAGTCCGGCCGCGCCGTCGGAATCGTCCGCACGCACGAGGCCGCGCCGCGCGTGCTCATCGCGAATTCACTGCTCGTACCCAACTGGGCCAACTGGGATGAGTTTCGCCGCCTCGAAGCGATGGGCCTGACCATGTTCGGCCAGATGACGGCCGGAAGCTGGATCTACATCGGAACGCAGGGCATTCTCCAGGGGACGTACGAGACGTTCGGCGCCGCCGCTCGTCAGCATTTCAACGGCGATCTCGCCGGCCGGCTCGTCGTGACGGCCGGCCTCGGCGGCATGGGCGGCGCACAGCCGCTGGCGGCGACGATGAACGGGGCGGTCTGTCTTTGCGCCGAAGTCGACTCCACGCGCATCGAGAAGAGGCTCCAGTCTCGCTATCTCGATCGATCAACCGGAGACGTCAAAGAGGCCATATCGTGGGCGCTTGAGGCCAAAGAAAAGCGTCAAGCGATTTCGATTGGAGTACACATCAACGCAGTCGGCCTGCTCTACGAACTCTATCACAAGTACAAAGTCACACCTGACATCCTGACCGACCAGACATCGGCGCACGATCCACTGGACGGATACGTCCCCTGGGGGGCGCCGCCCGGCTCCAATCTAAGAAATGAAGACTGCTCAGACTGGTCGCAGAACCACCTTGAAGCATGGAACCAGTATCGAAAGACCCAGCCCAAAGACTACCAAATGCAAAGCATCGCAACGATGGCTGATCATGTCGGCTATATGCTGTGGTTACAGGAACGCGGAGCGGTGACATTCGACTACGGGAACAACATTCGTGCTTACGCGAAGGAAGCGTGGGATACCTCCAACTACGGCGCAGCCACAGCCGGTGACCTGGCCATGCACGATGACACGCCGGATCCGTACAAAATCAAGGGATTCGTCCCCGAGTACATCCGCCCGCTCTTCTGCGAAGGCGCGGGGCCCTTCCGATGGTGCGCGCTTTCCGGCGATCCGGCCGACATCGCTGAAACCGATCGCGTCATTCTTGAACTCTTTCCCGAGAACAAGCACCTCGCCCGGTGGATCAAGATGGCCGGCGAGCAGATCAAGTTTCAGGGCCTGCCCTGTCGCATCTGCTGGCTCAGCTACGGCGAACGCGCCAAGGCCGGCCTCGCTTTCAACGAACTTGTCCGCACGGGCAAGGTGAAGGCGCCGATCGTCATCGGCCGCGACCATCTCGACTGTGGCAGCGTCGCGTCACCCAACCGCGAAACCGAGGGCATGCTCGACGGCAGCGACGCGATCGCCGACTGGCCGATCCTCAATGCGCTGGCGAACACGGCGTGCGGGGCGAGCTGGGTGAGCGTTCATCACGGCGGCGGCGTCGGCATCGGCATGTCGATCCACGCCGGCATGGTCATCGTCGCGGACGGAACTGAACTTGCGAAGGAGCGCCTCCAGCGCGTGCTCACCTGCGACCCGGCCATGGGCGTCTTCCGTCACGTCGACGCGGGCTACGACCGGGCGAAAGAAATCGCCCGCGAGCGCGGTGTCAAAATGCCGACATGACCGCCCCCGTCGGCGCGAGAATGCCACAGGCACGACACGCACGCTGGTCCGAGTTTCATCGCGCACCGGTCGCAACGCCGTCAACGCCTGACTCCGCTGCGTCACGTATGCCCTTCAGCATCCCCTTGAAAACCACGCCGTGCAGCGGCGCGACGGCGTACCAGTACGCCAGCCCCGCCAGGCCGCGCGGCTTGAAGCGCGCCGTCTGAACCACCCGGCATCCGCCCGCGGCCGGCGTCACCTCGAACGTCAGCGTCGCCTCGCCCGGCAGACGCATCTCCGCCCGCAACTCCAGCAAACGCCCCGGCTCGTGGGCGGTCACGCGCCAGAAGTCAACCGCCTCCCCGAATGCCAGAATGGCGGCATGTCGACGGCCACGACGCAGACCAGGCCCTCCGGTCAATCGGTCCATCGCCCCGCGCAGCCGCCACAGCCAGTCCGCCGCGAAATAACCATTGTCACCCCCGATGCGGCAAATCGTCGCAAAGGCGCGCTCCGGCGCCGCCCCCACCGCGATCTCGCGACGATCCTCAAACACCTTTCCACCGGCCCAGTCCGGGTCCCCGGGGATCGGCCCCGCGTCGGACCAGGCTGTCTCCACCTCGTCGCCCGACTCGCGCTCCAGTGCCGCACGGATGGCCTCCCGAACCGTCATGCACTCACGCGGCATCAGGCGACGGGCATCATCATTCCTGCAAACCACGCGGTTTCGAAGCCCCTCCGCCAGCGGTCGTGCGATTCGACTGCTCAGCGGCGTGACGAGATGAATCCAGAGCGAACTGAGTCGCGGCGTCAGAACCGGCACCGGCAAAACGAAGCGCCGCCGCAGGCCGAGGCTCTCGGCCATGATGTCCATCAGCGCGCGATACGTCAGCACGTCGGGGCCGCCAATGTCGAGCGTGCGTCCGGTCGTCGCGGGCGTCGCTAGGCAGGTGACGAGATAGAACAGGACGTCGCGGACACCGATCGGCTGCGACTCGGTCTGCACCCATCGCGGCGTCACCATGACCGGCAGTCGCTCGACGAGGTATCGAAGAATCTCAAACGACGCCGAACCCGAGCCGATGATCATCGCCGCCCGAAGGACCGTCACCGGAACTCCCGAAGACGCCAGCGCCGATTCAACCTCGCGCCGGGAAGTCAGATGCTCGCTCAGGCCGCCGCCTTTCTCGCCGAGGCCGCCGAGATAGATGATCCGCTCGACGCCGGCCTCTGCTGCCGCGCAAGCGAATGACTGCGCGAGCCGACGGTCGTGATCGCGATAGTCCGAGCCGGCCGCCAGCATGGAGTGAACCAGGTAGTAGGCGGCCGAGCAGTCTCTCATCACCTCGGGAAGATTCTTCTCTGATTCGAGGTCGCATTCGACAATATCAACATTCGGATCAGAAGCCCAGGAACGCGCCTCCAGTTTCTTCGCGCGCCGCGCCAGACAACGCACCTGGTAACCGGCCGTCAGCAGGCGCGGCACCAGTCGCCCGCCGATGTAGCCGGTCGCACCCGTGACGAGCACGCGGGGACGGTCTTCAAATTTGTCGGCATCATGCGTCAAGAGTCCACCCTTGATCAGAGTCTAGCGGCGCCCTCACTCCGTTACCGCGGCATTCTGCGGCACCAGTTCGAGACGGCCGGGATCGTACCCCTTGTCGGGAAGTCGCTGAGTAATCTCATCGTACAGCGCCGGATCGAGCGTCGGAGTGCGGCTCAGGATCCAGAGAAACGTCCGGCTCGGATCACCGACCACCGCGTACTCGTAATCATCACCCAGTTCGAGAATCCAGTACGGCGCGCCGAACGGGAAAAAGAAATAGACCGTCAGCTTGGCCCGGGTCTCCGGGTCCGCCACCTCCGCAAAGCCCTCAATGGTGCTGACGGTGTTGCCATCAGCGTCGCGACAGGTGTTGAGAACTTCGACCCGGCCGTCGGAAAGAAGCGTGTAATCCGCCGTGACGCCGACGCAGTCTTGTTCAAAAGAGTTGGGATACCGGGCGATTTCGTACCATCGTCCCATGTAGCGCTCGATCTCGACGTCTTCGACCACGTCGAGCGCCGGCAGGCCGAGATCGGGCGGCAGCCCGCAGCCCGTCAGCAACACCAGCGATGTCATGACGCCCAGCGAAGTGGATCCAGAAAGTTTAAGAATGAGTCGGGGCACAATCATACTCCTCTCAAATAAGGTTTTCGCGCAGAAGACTGTCAACTTCCCTTGCGAACAGAAAAATGCGGTCATCGGCGGCGGACGGGGATCTGAATCTCCGACCACTTGTCCGCCGAGTCCGCCTCGGGACCGTTGTAGAACAAGGCTCGGATCTCGCCGACCGCGTACCATTCCTCCTGGCCCGCCAGCCAGTTCTGAAGCTCGGCCGCCCGCGCCTGGACCGATTCGAGCCGATAGGCGCCGCGCATCCCGATCGACAGAACCATCATCGGCCCCGTGTCTTCAATCAGGATGCGATCATCAGATGCATCGACGCCGGCCGGTCCGAGGTCGGACGATCGATACAGGAATGCCATCGTCCAGGCATCCGGCTCCATCGACTTCTCGGCGTCCATGCCGTGATAGTTCATCTCCACCGGCGACGTCATCGCGATCTCGCGTCGCTTGATGTGCTTGAACAGCGGAAAGAAGGCGACGTTCATCCCCCAGTCCGGTGACATCTTTCCGGAAATCCCGGCTCGCCGCACCGACGGGTATCGCTTGATGTCAATCGCTCCCGGCGGCGTCGGCGCGGGGTATCCCTCGGGAAGCGATGTGGTGATTCTGCTGGAAGCCGATCGAAACCCTTCGCCTGACCGTTCGGCCGTGGCGTTCAGGTCGCCGCCGACGCGAATCACCGCGGGCGCAGACTCAACGCTCGACGCCGGCAGATACACTCGATGATCCCCATCAGCCGCGTCGGACATCACTTGAATGGAATTCTGCGACTGCGATTGCGGCCGGTACAACTGGCAGCCGGGCGCCGCGACCATGGCCGCAGTAAGCAGTATGCCAAGGGTGGCGAACAGGATCGTATAGACGGACATTCGAATCATCGCCGTTGCTCCTATGTGCCTTCTCAAAAGATGGGTCCTACTTGCTCCCAAATGAAGCGGGCCGCCCGCCAATACGGCCGGGCGGCCCAACACCATCCCCCCACCACTCCCCCTTGGAACCCTCTTAGGCCATGGCGGGCTGAATGTGCCACCGCTTCTGAATCGCCTTGACGGAAGCCGCCTGGTAAACGGCCGCCACGCCGACGAGTGAGTACACAATCTTCGAGAGGATCGAACCGGCGCCGAAAATCGCCGCGACGAGATCGAAGTTCGCCGTACCGACGAGACCCCAGTTCAAACCACCCACTACGAGAAGTACCGCTGCAATGACATCAAACTTTTTCATGGCTTTTTCCTTCGTAAATGCATTCCCTTTGACTCAGATTCTCTCATCTTCGCGCGTCACTTCGGCATGATGATCTTGTCGATGACATGAATCACACCGTTGGTCGCGTCGACATCGGGCTTGATGACGCGTGCGTCGTCGATCATGACGCCGCTGGTCGTGTCGATCTTCACTGAGCTTCCCTGCACCGTCTTCGCGGTCTTGAGCTTCACGACGTCCTTGGCGAGCACCTTCCCCGGCACTACGTGATAAGTCAGAACGCTGGTCAGCTTCTTCTTGTCCTTCAGAAGCTCTTCCAGCGCACCCTCCGGAAGCGCCGCGAAGGCATCATCGGTCGGAGCAAAAACAGTGAACGGGCCCTCGCCGCGAAGCGTTTCGGTCAGACCGGCCGCCTCAAGCGCAGTCAGCAGCGTCTTGAATGCCCCGGCGGACCGTGCCGCCTCGATGACGTCATTCTGAGGCATGATCACGGTGTCGATCACATGGATGACGCCGTTTGAAGTGACGATGTCGGTCTTCTCAACCTTCGATTTGCCGACGATCACGCCCTTCTTCGCGTCGATCGCCAGCATCTGGCCGAAGGCGTTCTTGGCCGACTTCAGCTTGACCACGTCGGCGGCCATGACCTTCCCGGACACGACGTGCGAAAGAAGAATTCGCTTCAAAGCCTCGGGATCCTTCAGCAGCTTCTCAAGCGCGCCCTTGGGCAACTTTGCGAACGCATCGTCCGTCGGTGCGAAAACGGTGAAGGGGCCGGGCGAACTCAGCGTGTCCACCAGGTCGGCCGCCTTGACCGCCTTGACCAGCGTCGTGAACTGACCCGCGGCGATGGCGGTCTCAACGATGTTCTTCTTGCTGTCGGGCTTGTCGTCGGCAACAGCCGGTGCGACCAATACCGCGGTGATGGCCATCGCCAACGTCAGTACTCCGAGGTTTTGTCGATTCATCATGGTTGAAGTTCCTTTCGAAAATGGGGGAGTAGAAGGCGTACCGGACGAACACTCGTCGTCGCACACACGCCGGGGCACTGGACCTGAGACGGACCGAACTCGATCAATCCGATTGCGGAGGGCTCCTACCTCTTGGTAAACCCGGGAGGCTCGGGGCTCTTGGAAACCAACCGCGCTGTCGGAAGGAGGGATGGCAGCACCACCGAGTTCATAGGCCCGTCTGGACCATCCGAGTTCCGATATCGCATTGGTCGAATTTCCGCTCAAATCGCTCATAATGTTAATATAGCACACCAACTGGAGAATGCAAGCTTGATTTGGGCGAAAATTCGTGCTAATCTTCCAAAGTGACCAAGGAGAAGTGATGCGTCCGATAATTTCTACCCGAGAATTGGCTGAGGCGATCAATGTGAGCGAGTCCTCGCTCAAGCGATGGGCCGACGATGGCATCATCAACGTGTCGAAAACGGCGGGCGGCCATCGACGCATCGCAATCGGCGAGGCCATTCGCTTCATCCGGTCGACCAAGGCGCCCCTCGTCCGACCCGACGTCCTCGGGCTCAGCGACCTTTCACCCGGCGGTGAACACCTGACTTCACCCGATGATCCGTCCGATCGGCTTTTCGCCCATCTGTTCGAGGGGCGGGCACGCGAAGTCCGGGGGCTGCTGCTGTCGCTCTACCTGGCCGGCCAGAGTGTCGCCCAGATTTCCGACGGTCCGATCAGATCCGCAATGACCCGGCTGGGAGAATTGTGGAAACACGACGTGGCGGGCGTCTTCCTTGAACATCGCGCGACCGACATCTGCATCCAGGCGATCCAACTGCTGCGCCAATTCGTCGAACCGCAGGACCGTCGCTTCGTCGCGTTGGGGGGAGCGGCCCCGGGCGATCCATACGTCATTCCCTCGCTGCTGTGCGCCACAGCAATGGCCGCCGAGGGCTGGCAGTCGATCAACCTCGGACCCGATACGCCGATTGAATCCATTCAGGTGGCAACGGAACGGCACGCTCCGAAGCTTGTGTGGCTGAGCATCAGTTCGATGCGCGACGCGCGTGAATTGGAGAAGTCTCTCGGGCAGCTGGCCGAAACGCTGAAGTCCCGCGACGTTGCATTCGTCGTCGGGGGCCGAGCCGGCGAGACGCTGCCCGTGGAGTCGATGCCGTTAAGATTCGCGCGCTCGATCGCCGAGCTCGTCACGATTGCGGGGGAATTAACCGGACCGACGGACGCGATCGCCAAGTAACCCGCCGCCGGTGCGAGCACGGACAAACGCGCCGGCGCTTCCGGCTTACGACGCAGATGCCGCGCCGCCTCAAAAATCCGCATACACCTCTGCCCAGCCCTCGTCCGTCGGATGCGGAACGAGCATGTGCGCGACCTGCCGCAGCCCGCCCGTCTCGCCGTCGTGCGTGCGAACAATCAGCTCGGTGCCCGGCCGGATGGTCTCCAGCACCCCCGGCGGCAACTCTTCGATAATAATTCCGCCGAAGAGCTTGCCGGCGTACCGGATCATCAGATGATCTCCTTCGCGAATCACCTCGGTGATGACCTCGCGGCGGTAGCCCTCGGGCGTCGGTTCCGGCGTGCGTGTTGACATGGCGCGAATTGTAATCGAACGCCCGACCCCGAAAACCGGTGGCGTTCATCGGACTCCGAGTCCAATCTCATATCGCCCCGATCGGGCCGACGTTCAGAACCCCAAACGAACGATTTTCCAATAAGAACGGCCGAACAAACCGAACCGGTGAAACCTCACACGCCGGATCAACCAATCGCCAGATCACCAAATCGCCAAATCCCGCCCTCTCCCGCTATGCTATAACCCATCCAAGATCACCGGCCGCCCCTCGCCAGGTCGGCCGCCGCACGGAGACCCATGCCCCTCACGGAACTCAACGAAGACCAGGTCCGCACCATGAGCGCGGCCGAGAAGGACGCCTGGTGGCTGGCCAACGTCTATCGCGGCGACATGCCGCAGCTCACGCTTCGCGCCGCCGTCACCGGCATGCTGCTCGGGGCCGTTCTGTCGCTCTCGAATCTCTACATCGGCGTGAAGGTCGGCGCTGCGTTCGGCGTCGCATTGACCGCCGTCGTCCTCGCCTTCACCACCTTCAAGCTGCTCAGCCGTATCGGCCTCGGGTCAGAATTCACCGTGCTTGAGAACAACTGCATGCAGTCGATCGCCTCGTCGGCCGGCTACATGACGTCGGCGCTCATCTCGACGCTGCCGGCCTACATGGCTGTCACAAGCAAAATCGTTCCCCAGTGGCAGGCGGTGTGCTGGATCATCGCGGTGGCGCTGCTCGGCGTGCTCTTCGCCTTCCCGATGAAGCGCCGGTTCATCAATGACGAGCAGCTGCTCTTTCCCGAGGGCCGCGCCGCCGGCGTGCTGATGCACAGCCTTCACACGGATGCGCCGGGCGAAGGCTGGCTGAAGGGAAAAATCCTGGCGATCGGCGGCGGTCTGGCCGCACTGCTCACGGCGCTGCAGTCACAGCCGCTTGTCGAAAGGATATTTGCTCGCGCTTCGAAGTTCGCGGTTCGGGTTCCGTCGATGGCCGACGACCTGCTCGGACGGCTGTTTGGCGCTTTCAACGTGACGCCGACGATCGCCGGCTCAACCCTGCCCCAGCTTGGAATCAGAATGGGGATCGACTTCACGATTCTCGCCGTCGGCGGCCTGCTCGGCATTCAGATCGGCCTCTCGTTTCTCGTCGGCGCGGTTCTCATGTTCGCCGTGCTCGGGCCGGAAATGGTCGCGCGCGGTGAGATTCTCTCGGAAAACGGGGGATTGACCTTTCCCATTCGCCAGACGTGGGCCATCTGGCCCGGCGTCGCCATGCTTACCACCGCATCACTTTACTCGTTCTTTTCCGGATGGCGCACGATCCTCGCGCCGTTTCAACGACTGTTCGCCCGGCGCAGGGGGCCTGCCGCCGACCCGCTGGCGCATATCGAGCTGCCCATGCGTTTGTTCGTCGTGGGCATTCCCGTCGTCGGGGCGATCGTCATCTGGCTCGCCTACGCATTCTTCGGCGTCAGCCCATACCTCGGAGCGCTGGCCATTCCGCTCGTCTTCGTACTCACGCTGATCGGCGCGAACACCACCGGCCAGACCGGTCAGACGCCTTCCGGCGCACTCGGCAAACTGACGCAGCTCACCTTCGCCGCCGTCGCCCCCGGAAGCATCTCCACCAACATCATGACCGCGGGCATTGCCTCCGACACCGCCATCAACGCCTCTTCCCTGCTGCAGGACATCAAGCCCGGCTACATGCTCGGCGCGAAACCGCGCCACCAGGTGATCGGCCACGTACTCGGTATCTTTGCCGGCGCGATCCCCGTCACCTTCGTCTTTTACAAGGTTTTTCTTCCGACCTGGCTTGAGAAGGGATCAACTTCCGATGTTCCGCTGCCGGCCGCGGGTGTCGCCCAGAAGGTCGCCCAGATTCTGACCGAGGGGCTTTCGAGTGTCCCGAACTCGGCACTCATCGCCGCCGCCGTATTTGGTGTGCTCGGCATCCTCTTTGAAATGGGCCGACGGCGCTGGCGCGGTCGATTCCCGCTGCATCCGATCGGGATCGGCTTCGCCTGCGTGATTCCGTTTGAATACTCGATTCTGCTCTTCGCCGGCGCGTTTGCGGGCTGGCTGTCGGCGAAGACCTTCCGGCATCCGGGACTGTTCAGGAAGATTTTCGCCGAGAACCGCGAGACGATCTGCGCCGCCGTCATCACGGGATCATCGATCACCGGAATTCTCGTCGCCATGTACGAGGGCGGATTCTTCCAGTGAGAGCAATCAGGCGTCGCCGTTGCCGGCGTTCACTTCTTCAAATCGAACGCAGTAGCCACCCCGCCAGATTGGATACGCCACCTCACAGCGGAAACCGACAAATTCGTCAGGATCCCACGTGATTCGTTCGAACAGCGTTCTGCTGAGTTCGGCATGGCGCGGGTAAACATCCGAGTGGGCGTCGCGCAGGCCGGGGCTGAGGAGCTGAAGCCGCGGGCCGTGCGGAAACCGCGTGATCCACCGGTCGGCCGGATGCGAGTCGAGATTCGGCCCCCAGAGCTGCACGTCGATCGACGGCCGGAAGAGTCGCTCCATTTCCCTGTGAAGATAGATGTCGAGCAGGAGATACCGCGCGGGGTAGTTCACCAGCGTCCAGACTTCGTCGAGCGACGATCGATTCGTTTCGGGGATCGTGGCGGGGTGGACGCTGCGGTTGGCAAGCACCAGATCAGCCCGCTGCCCCTTCGGCATGAGCTTGTGATCAATGATCTGCACCACCCGCCCCTCGGATCCGCGAGAGGTCACCAGCGGGAGCGGATCCGAACAGAACTCGTCGAGAATCGCATTCGGCGTGTGGCCGTGGGCGGGCGTCTGGTCCAGCGAGACGAAGACGCGTCCGGTCTGGTGCTTTTCCTGGTAGCGCGTGTCGCCGGCGTTGAATGCCAATGGCATGGCATTTGAGCCGGCCAGCTGGCCGACCTCGCCCTGGGCAAGCACGCGCTCGAGCCGCGTCGGGTCGTCCGGGTGAATCCGGAAGACATAGAGATTGACCTTCACCTCACACTCGCGGTCCATCACGTCAACCGCCGCATGGAACAGCCGCTCCCGTGCCGCCTCGGCGCTCTTTGCGGGCTGCAGCGCCGATTCTTCGGTTTCCGATCGATGAAACCGCTCGACCCGCTCGGCCAGTTTGGACTGGCTGTTGCCGACCTCGCGCAGGAGCTGGTCGAACTGCTCAATGGCGGCCGACGCCGAGGCGAGCGTGGCCTCATCCGCGCCGAGCTTCTGAAAACCCTCAATGAAAAGTTCGAGCCCGCGTACCCCGGGGAGCCGCGTCAGCATCTCAACCGAGGGCGTATCGGCCAGCGCCGTCACCACCCGCTGGCAGGTGTTTCGTACGACCGACAGGTGCCGGGACATACCCGACGCGCCGCGTGCATGCTCCGGCAGTGAATCCACCAGGGTCTTCAGGACACCGTGCAGCCGAAGCGCCACTTGATCGGCGCGCGAGACCTCTTCTGGAGAGAGCGGAGCCACCCCCACACCGCGGAGTCGATTTTCCGTAACTTCCGCCAAGACAAGCCCTCTGGGGCGACTCAGGGGATCAGATTTGAATCGATTTGCCATTATTGTCCGTGAGGGCCTTGACAGCAAGACGTTGACTTTGGTACTGTCCTGAAATCAGACCTGAGGATAGCAATAAGGCCAGGTGGCGTCAAGTCCTTGTCAAGCGTCGGGACTTATCGAGCGTCAGATTCGAAAACTCGGGACAGGAAACGCGTTAACCCGCCACTCGGAAACCGCGTAACAACGGAGGCTCTCAACAATCGAATCGCAGCCCACGCGGGAGCCGGATGTTTGCATTCCCTCCATCCTCGCGGACTAACCACGGAGAAACTCACTGATGTCGAAACTAAGGAACGGAACTTTTCTCTCAGCCACGCTCGTCGCCCTAACCACGCTTTCAACGGCGAGCGCCTATGATCGCATCACCATCGATGAAATCTATTCCAACGCCTGCGGCACCCATCAGTTCATTGAACTCGGCGTTCCCTTCGGCCACGGTGATGTCACCGGCCGGCAGATCACCCTCTTCGACCGCCTCGGCAACCCAACCCGAACGCTGACCTTCAGCGCGGACCTGACCCTGACGGAAGACTCCAAGTTCCTGATCGCCACACCCGGCCTGGCGGCGGCGTTTGGAATCGCAACGGACGCCGGAATCCCCCAGCTCAACCCGGGTGATCTCGACGTCGCCGGCGGCGCGATCTGGTTCGGCTGCTGCGGCGGCGTTCAGGATGTGGATGTCGTCCTCTACGGCAACTATGCCGGCCCCTTCCCACCGACCGGAACGACCAACGTCACCGGCGGCTCTCCCGAGCTGATCGGCGGCGAGACTTCACTCGTCCGCCAGCCGCGGGCGTTCGACTTCAACATCGCGATCCCGACGCCGACGAATCTGGCCGGCGACCGCGCGAAGCCTTTTCTTCGCGGCGACGTCAATGGAGACAAGTCGGTGGATCTCGATGACGCGGCCGCAATGGCCGGCGCGCTCATCGACGCAAACGCCGATGCCGGCCACGTCGCCCGCGCCGATCTGAACTGCAGCGGAAACGCGGACGGCCCCGACATTCAGGCGCTGGTCGACCTGCTTCTGGCGCCGACTCCGATGCTGCCGGACTGCCCGAACACCACGCTGCCCTATGTCGGCCTGACGTACGATCCGTTCAACAGCTTCGTGACCTACACCGGCGGCACTCCGACGGCGGCCTTCTTCACTTGGGGCCTCACCGCGATGGATGTTCCCAATCTCGTGCTGATGGCCACCCAGGGACAGCTCTGGGCCTCCACGAATGACGGCTGCTCCTGGACCTCGATCGGCTTCACCGATCCGCTCGGCCTCTACCGCATCGAGGCCGGCCCGCTGGGCTTCGCCTATGCCTGGCTCGACAACGGCACCGGATCAGGCCCCGACGCGGGCGTCTACCGGATTCGCAACAATCCGATCGGCAGCAGCAATTTTGAAGTGGATTTCTTCCGCGCCCCCGTGACCAACATGCACGGATTCGGCGTCGACCCCTGCAATCCCTATCACGTTCGAACAGGAGAGGAGAACGGACTCCTCGCCGAGTCCTTCGACGGCGGCGCCAACTGGCAGTTCATCGGCGTGCCCGCCTCGGCCTCAACGCCGCTCGCCTACGTGCTTGAGTTTGATCCGAGCGACATCGATCACGTGATCTTCGGACAGGTCACCAACGGCGCGTACGTCACCTTCGACGGCGGCCAGACCTGGACGCAGTCTACCGGCCTTCGCAGCCTGCCCCATCGCGGCAACAACTTCTTCGCCGCGACGATCTCGCCGCTCGACGGCAACATCGTCTATGGCATGGGCATCGACCTCGGCGAAACCGGATTGCCCGGCGATCCGCCCCCGCCGCCTTCGAACGGCCGGCACATCTACGCCTCGACTGACGGCGGCCTGACCTTCACCCCGGTGCTCAGCCAGGGCACGGGCGGCGGCGAGCCGGGCGAAGGCGTCTTCATGCAGAACGGCCCGGTCATGAAGTCCGACTGGCTGAGCCCGACCAAGTTCTCCTACCTGTTCAGCGTGAGCTGCAACTTTGGCGGCACCACGATTTACAGCTACGACCTCGCCACCGGAATCATCGAGTCCGCCATCGCTGACGAGACGCACGGCGTCGGATGCATTCCCAGTGCGCGGCAGTTCGAGTACTCGAGAACCCGACCGGGCGCGCTCATGCTCGGCTTCGAGTTCTTTACTCATTGATCCATCAGGAATCCCGTGCCGTCCCGCGGCTCAAGGCCGGACGGTGAATTTGTCAACTTATTAGAGGAGAAGTAGCGATGAGAGTTTCCAAGTTTTTCGCCGCCGCCGGAATGGCGGTGGCACTGGCCGCATCGTCGGCCGTCGCGGGCCCCGTGACCGCGGTGTACGACAGCATCGGCCCCGGAAGCACCGGCGAGACGTTCTTCACCGATGTTCCGGACGACGTCTATGGCTACGACGATCTGCACGTCGTGGGCGGCGGGTTGTTGTCCTCGGTTCGATTCGCCTATGGCACCGAGTTCTTCGGCGGCTTCGCCGAGGGTGACGGCCATGTCGTGCTCTACCTCGATGACGGCGCGACGTCACCCGGCGCACTCAACACCGCCGAAGACACCCTGCTGCTCACCGAAAACGTTCGCGGCCTCTCGGCCTCCACCGGACCGTTCGGCCAGGTCTTCTACAACGTCGCCGAAATCAGCTTCGACAACCCTTCGATCGTGATTCCGAATAATGCCACGATCTGGGCGGGCGTGAGCTTCACCCGAACCCTCGGCGGAAATCTTCACGCCGTTTATTTCGCACCGATCTCGATCGGCTCGTCGAACCATTTCACCTACCCTGAAAACGGCCCGCCGCGCGACACCATTGAATTCGGTCTGCCGGAGAACGCCGGCCTGGGCTGGGAACTCAATGTGGTTCCCGTTCCTGAGCCGACCACACTCTCCCTGATCGCCATTGCCGGCACGGCGTTCATTCGCCGACGGCGCTGATTCACAAGCCCCCTTCCTCCTCTGCCCGGAAACCCTATCCCGGGCACAGGACTCTCTACCCTTTACGCAGATGCCGCGGCCGCCTTCGGGTTGCCGCGGCATCTTTTTTGTTCGCAGACATTGTTGGCATTCACACCCCTGTGGCAGTCGCAAGTGATCTTCTAGAGCAAATCACGATTGAGTGAATCCAGCGTTGACGAAGCATCAGGCCGCTTCAGCGGTCTTTCCCGAAGGGCCACAGGCCAGTCGTTTACGACTGGTTCACAGCCGCGGCACTTTACAACGCTGACTTCAACAAGATTCGGCCCCGCTTCAGCGGGCTTCTCTTCCGCCTTCAGGCCGTCGGGCACTTTGCCCGGCCTGCGCCTGAAGGCCACCGAAGTTTGGTAAGCGCGTTGAAACGCGCTGGCGGAGCCGCTTGGCACCGAGCACCAGTCGTCAACGACTGGCCTGAGGCCCACCTTCGGTGGGAAAGGCCGTTCAAACGACCTGGAGCGATGCCGATGCCGTCGCGCGAGCACTACGGTCTTGTAGAACCGATACCGCAGCGCTCGCCGCCCAAGATCGTGAGGGCTCAGACCTGACGAGCTTCAGTCATTCGTGAGTTGCGCTAGCCTTGAGTCAAAATCCGCCAAGTGACGCATGGCCCTTTCATCTCGGGCGATCAGAAAGCGAACGCGGGTGCAATCAAGGACAACCGTCCCCGCTTAGCAAGGTGGCGACGAACGCGGGCACGTCATCGAGACTGACCCCGCCGACGAGATCAACGTCGGCGCACTGGCAACTCCCGCCTTCGATCATGCAATCGGTGAAGTCGCGGATATCAAGACCGTCAACCGCGGCGTCGCCGTTCATGTCGCCGGGACACGCACACGTTGATTGACTGGACGGGGCCTGCCAGAAACCGCCGACGAGTTCGAATGTACCGCCCATCAGCGGCGACGCAGGTGACACGGCGTCCGGCTGGCCGATCGTTCCCGAAAGCGCGAACGAGCCTCCGACAGACGCGGATGAGCCGCTCGCGCCGCCGCCATCGACGGTGTGCCAGGTGATTTCATGGGTACCGGCCAGGAGCGTCATGGGGATCAAAAGCGCAGCGCCGGCCAGTGTGAGTATTTCAGAGAGCTTCATGGGTGGACTCCCTTTCAAGGGTGCCTGTTCAGTTTCCAATGACGACGGTACCGAAGGTTGCGCGAACGGTTTTGGCCTGCGAATAGGTTCCAATCCCCGAGTAGGTCCCGGGATCGATCAGGAGTGTGCCGTTTTGCGGCGTGGCGTTGCACGCGGTCGTGAACGTTCCGATGAAGGGATTGAAGAACGTTCCGACATTGGACCCGCCCGGGCCGATTCGCAGCCAGCGATCTCCCACGAACGGGTAGATTCCCCGGCAGGAGAGCTCATCCAGCAGGCTGAAATGATCCCGCTGGCCGATGAGGCTCTGCCATTGTGCGTTCCACGCGGCGTTCACTGTGATGGTGTCACCGCCGTTGCATGAGAATGCGGTGCGCCCGTAGTGCATGAAGGAATCAAAGTCGTAGCCGCCCCAGACACCCGCACCCGCGGTCGTGTTGAAGTTGAAGGCGCAGGAGATGAAGTTGTTCTGGGCATCGGCGCAACCCTGGCAGACATTGGGGTTGCATGGATTTCCAGGCACCGAACTGGCGCCGCACACGTTGCCGAAATTGATCGTCACAAACGTTCCGCGATCCGGGGCGCTCTGCTCGTGCCAGAAGCCGAGCGAATGATAGAGCTCGTGCACGATGATGATCTGCGTGCCCCAGCTCACGATGTTAATAATCTGCTGACCACCCTGCCGTCCGACGGGGGAATTGTTAAACGTGCTGGCATTGAAGCGAATCCAATCAGGGTCCCCGCCGACGCGCAGTCGAAAGGTGACGCCCGCACGTGCCGAGATGGCGTTCATGGCGTTGATGGCGTTTTGCTGATTGGTGGTGCTCACGTTCGCCGCGAAGTCATAAGGCACGGTGGCGCCCCAGTAGTTGACCGTGCCGAACACGGCCCGCGGCGCGCCTTCGACGCCGTAGTCGATCTCCTCCGGGCGAAGCTGAATATCGCCTTCGAAGAGAACATAACCGGGTGTCAGGTCGTCGGGCTGCACGCCAGCCGCGACGCCCTCCGATGAGATGTCAGGATCCGCCGGCGGTCGCTGCATGAGACCGGGCTGGTCCTTCGTTGCAACATAAAGGTTCTCCAGCAGCGCGGGCGCCGGAGATCCATCCGGACGCGTCAGGACCACCGGTTCCGCGTCGATCTTGTCAGTCGCTTCCGGCGGACTGAATCCGAATGCACCTGAAGTTGCCAAGACTACAAACATCGCGATGTAGGGTGTCTTTCGCCGTATTGTTCGGGTATCGATGAAAGTGTTCATACAGTATTCCTGTCTCGAAGAAATCGCCCCAACGCACTACTGCAGGTTGACCAGAACCAGCACAAGTCCCCGCTCTCCCCTAACCAGTGACGTCATTGCTTTGCCGATCACCGATCCATGAGAAAGCTCGCGGTCGACGGATTTCATGGCGTGTCCCGGCGTGTTTGAAGTGGTCAGCAGGTCGCCGGGTTGAATCGCATCGGCGGATGCATCGCAAAAGGCATAGACCCGACCCGTGAGTGCGACGGGGTGTCGGCCGTCTGCCAGCGTGCCTTCCTGCCCCATGGTCATACCCACCGCCACGCCCCCGGCGCCGCTGATGATCCCGGCGACGGTGCGGTCGTATGATTTGCTGCTGAGGATCAACTTGCCCGGCGTCCTGGCGTCGATGCAGACCACCATCCCAGGTTTGGCGTCATCGTCGGGTCGTTCTTCGGAATTGACCACGTCGAAGTTCTCCGAGAAATCGGAGCCGCCGGTGATCTCCAGAATGCCGACGCGGGCCCGACCCTGTGCCCAGAGTGCCAGGTTGCCGCCGCTGAAAACGCCGCCGATACCCTGGGTCGCCTTGCCCCAGACGCCGTAGGCACTGGCTCCCGTAGGTGCCTCACCAATGACACCATTTCCATTGCTGGCATCGGAGCGTCCAAAGACGCCGGCCACCGTGGAGCCCGCGGTCGATTGGCCATAGACGGCGCTGCCGGTAGAGACCGTTGAAACGGAGTGAAGCGTGTTCGTCGGAAGGGTCGTGTTGATGCCCACCCGCGGATTTGCATCGTCGCCGACGAACGTCGCGACGTTGGCGCCGCCGGCCGCCGTAATCTCAAAGTTCTTCAGGCCAGTGTCCGGCTGAAGTCGCAATGCCGAGCCGGACCCGGTGTAGGCCTGGCGGAAGGTCCACGGCCGCTCCGTCGTGAAGCGAAGCAGATTGGCGCCATTTCCCGAGTTGGCGATGTCCAGCTTCGCGGCCGGCGCGGTCGCCCCGATCGTGCCCACGAGAATATTCCCGTTGGGGTTCACAGCCATGTAGTAATTGGCGGCGGACTCTGCGGCATCGGCGGTGGTTTGAAAGTGATAAAGCGTGCCGCCGGAGACTCCCATACCATACTTGTTGGTCGAGCCGCCGCCGAGTTCGAGCGCGTGCAGGTTGTTGATGTTGAGCGCCTTGGTCCATCCGTTGCTCGTCCACACGGGGCCGCCCGTGATGTTGAGCTTGCCGTCAGGCGATGCGGTTCCGATGCCGACGTTACCGGCGTTGTAGTAGGCATTGATTCCGCTCAACGACCAGATGCTGTCGCCGCCGTTGCCGGCGGCCGCGGTCGTCTGGAGACTGCCGTCCGGAAACCTGAGGCCGTCGACGCCGGCCGTGCCGCCGATTTCAAGCTTCGCGGTGGGTGTATCGGTTCCAATGCCGACATTTCCGTCAACGTAGTAGAGATCCGGCGAGGAAGTGATCCATGGGCCGTAGGCGTACTTGGCGTCGTTGCACGATTGTGCAAAGGGTGTCGACGTGACTTGTTGGCGCGGGGTCAGCGGTTGAAGGTTGACCTCAATCTCAAGCCAGCGCGGCGATGCATCAAAAATGCCCGAACCGAAGTCGAGTTCAACCGTGAAGAGGCCATCTTCCACGGACACGCCGGCAAGGCCGAAGTCGGCTCCATACTGCGTGCCGCCGACGTCGGCGTCGAAGACGCGAAAGACGAAGTCATAGGTTCCCACTGCCGCGACGCCGCCGTCCGTCAGCTTCCCCTGGTAGGTGAAGACGGTTGACTGTGCATAGCCCGTCGCCGGAGACAGGCCGATCGCGACCAGCACAAATCCGGTCTGGAAGGCCTTCGAAATTCTCCTCATGGAGCAAACGTGGACTGGGTCACGATGCGCGTACATAGTTCGTTCTCCTGAATCCCGAAAGGATTCCATTGCCTCGACGCAGCCGAACTCAAACGAAGTGTCGGCTGCCGTCTGTTCCTGAGGTGTTCATGACACCCGGATGCTGTCGTTGTGATCAGTGTTCTAACGTGTGGGTTTGACCCGCCGACGGGCCCATCTGTCGGGGGATCCAACGCGCGCGTACGCGGAGCGCCGCAATTCTTTGACATCCGCGATTTCGAAACGGTTGCACGCGACCGAACGGCCAGAGATGCCCTTCCTCGATCGGAAAGGCCGAATCATTCAGAGAATCCGCCGCTTGAGAGTTCGCTCATTTATAAAGAGCGGATTCGAGGCGGCGCGCCTCCCCCTAATATTCATCAGAATTAACTCTCAAGGATAGGATGAGTCGCCGGGGGACCCCTGAGAAGCCGATCATGACCTCGGCGTTCGGTCCGCCCCTGACCGCAAACGGTGAACCCGCGATCTCCCCGGGCCATTGGAGCCGATTCATGGGCAATGGGGCCAGGCGGCAACCTGCGACCGACCGGGTGCGTCTAGAGCGTCTCGACGTTGATGTTTTCGTTTGCGTAGATGTTGATTTGTCCGGCGATCTTCAGCCCCGCCTCGACGATCTCGCGGGCCGACATCTTCGTGTGGGCGAGCAGCGCCTTGGTGGCTGACAGCGCACAGGTGCCGCCGCTGCCGATGGCGATCACGCCGTCCGACGGTTCAATCACATCCCCGTTGCCGCCGAGAATCAAGCTGCACTCTGCATCCGCGACCGCCAGCAGGCTTTCGAGCCTTCGAAGCGAGCGATCCATTCGCCAGTCCTTCGCCAGCTCGATGGCCGCACGGCGCGTGTTGCCCTTGTATTGCTCAAGCTTGCTCTCGAACCGTTCAAGAAGTGCAAACGCGTCCGCGGCGGAACCCGCGAAGCCGACGAGCACAGCGCCCTTGTGCAGTCGCCGGATCTTGACGGCGTCGGCCTTGAGAACAGCGTCGCCGAGCGTGACCTGGCCGTCGCCTCCCATCGCCACCTGGCCATCACGCCGCACGGAAAGAATCGTTGTGGATCGAATGCGCTCGGCGCGTTTCCCCATGAGTTGCAACCCGTCCTTTCACGGCCGGTAGATTCCTGCGGGGCATCCCCCGGGCACGCGGATCGCCATTCGGAACTCGACGCGTGCGAGAAAAAAGTACCACGAATCGAGCGCAATCGCTAGAATCGCTGGCTGTCAGGTCCGATCGCGACCGCTACGTCGTTCTGAGAGTCGATGATTCATGCGCCGCCGTTCACTGCTGCAACTCGTCTTGCTTCTGACAGCGGTTGCCGGCGTCGCGTGCCAGCGGCCGGAAGAGCCCGGTGTTCAAGATCGATCACCTCGACCCGCGGACCTCGCTGAAGACTCAGATTCCCCTTCAGACGACGAGTCGACCCAAACTCAAGAGCCCACCCGAACGACCGAACCGGAAATAGATCGAGCGCCGGCGAATTCGACGACCGTGTCACCTTCTGAAGACGGCGACAAAACATCCGACACCAGGCGCAACGTTCGCCGTCCAGTCGATGGTTGGGTCATCTTTCGCGAGTCATTCAAGCCGAAGGAAGACGCGGCCTGCGACGCAAACTGGACGGGCCGGAACCATTTCGAAATCAAGACTGAAAACGTTCAGCGTATGACCATCGACATGATGCAGCTCCCGGAAGGCGCTCCGAAGAAAGGCCCCTGGGTTTTTCAGATCGACGGCCAGGGGGTTGAACTCACCGGCTTTCGGCCCGCGGAAGGATACACGGGCCTGAAGCGTGATCTCGTACGGTCTCAGAATGGGAAATGGTCCGTCGATCGGAACAGGCTCTATCGACCGGGAGAATGAGCGTGCGCACGACGCGAATCACTTGCATGGGATGGATCCTGGCGGCGGTGATGGTTGTCCCGGGAGCACGAGCGATCGCTGACCCGCCGAAGCGCGATGAGAAAAAGAACACCCGGGCCGGATCCGATGATGCCAATAAGCCGGCATCGCCGGGCGATCCAGGGAACGCGGCAAAGAAAAAGACGATTCCCGAAGCAACGAAGAATGATCCCGCTGAATCCGGGAAGGCGCCGAAGAACCTGGCCGTGAAGGGCATGAAGCTCGTCGTCGAAGACGCGACGATCGAGGACATGACCTTCGAGGAGTTTGTCGAGTGGCTCGGGCGAAAGACGGGCGCGAACATCGTGGTCCGCTGGCGCGTCCTGCACGCCGCGGGCGTCGAACGCGACTTTCCGCTGTTCATTGAGGCGAAGAAGAAAACTGTTCGGCAGCTTCTGATCATGGTATTCGATCAACTCACGGCCGATCAGCCCTCGGTCGAACTGGCCGCCCGCGCCGATGGGAATTCGCTGTTCATTTCGACGCGCAAGGACATCAATACCAAGCCGATCACGCGGGTCTACGACGTTCAGGACCTGCTCGCGACCGCGCCGAATTTTGCGGGCCTGAACCTGGTGGACTTCGGTCTGGAGGGCGACGGTCGAATCGGCTTGAGGCAGAACTCCGGGAATGACGGTCAAACCGTCGCC
>CALLKH010000255.1 GCA_938008425.1 uncultured Planctomycetaceae bacterium
GAGTACAACTGCAAACACAACGATTTCCCCGGCGACGCCAACGATGAGCAATACCGGAAGGACCTGGAGTCGTTCCTTCGCGTGAATCGAATCGTGCCCTAAGCATTTTTCGCCATTCTCAGGGTTGAAAAAGCCCATCTCGCCGGGTCGTTTCCCCAGACCATTTCTCTTGTCATTCCACGGATCGCCGATAAGATATCTGTGTTGGTTGGATCTGACGATTCGGTATTAGTCTGCGGCCGGTGTTTGTACTGCCCTCTCTTAGCCTTTCTCGCCTGCTCCTTCCCACCGGGTCTGTGTTTGACCCCTTTCGATGTCCTCGGGAAAGCGAAAACCGGGGCAAAGCTGCCTTATTGAAGGAGCATCGTGTATGAGCAAGAAACTTTATGTCGGCAACCTCGCCTATTCCGTCACCGGATCGGACATCGAGCGCCTCTTCGCGGCCTACGGCAACGTGGCCTCCGCGACGATCATCACTGATCGTGACACCGGTCGAAGCAAGGGCTTCGGCTTTGTCGAGATGGACTCGGATTCCGAGGCCGATGCCGCGATTTCGGCACTCAACGGCAAGGACCATGAGGGCCGGGCCCTCACCGTCAACGAAGCCAAGCCGATGAAGCCCCGCACGGGCGGCGGCGGCGGTGGTGGTTACGGCGGCGGCGGCGGTGGTCGCGGCGGCTACGGCGGCGGTGGTGGCGGCGGCGGCGGCGGTGGACGCGGCGGCCGAAACCGCGACTGGTAAGCCGACCACGGCGGACGTAGAACGGTTTCGAACCAACACCGATCACGCCGCTTTGTAAGTGAACGATCATGAAGAAGGAGGTCGCATTGCGGCCTCCTTTTTCCTTTTTACGAAGGTGCGCGGCGACTCTGTGGGGAGTCGCACTGACAGTCGTTCGACGAAATCATCGGAGCCGGGCTGTCTCAGCCCGGTGGACTGCCACCCAACCGGCGTAGCAGACCCGATCATTCATGGCGACGCTTCGACAGGCGACACCGCCCCGGGGACGGGGCGGCTCCGACTGGCATCCGCCGATTCAGCATCTATCCCGTCGGCAACTGCTCCGGCAGAATTATTAAACCAACTGGTTGACTTTCCAGTTCTCGACGATATATTAAACCATATGGTTCTAGATCGATCCCCCGTCCTCGACCGCGTCTTTCACGCCCTCGCCCATCCGGCCCGGCGCGCCATCCTTCGCCAGCTCACCGACAGCGAGCGAAATCTCAGCGAGCTTTCCGCCCCGCTGAAGATGTCGTTCCCGGCCGCGTCGAAGCATGTCCGCGTGCTGGAGCGGGCCAGGCTGGTCCGCCGCCGCGTCATCGGCCGCTCGCATCTTTGCCGGCTCAACGCCGCGCCGCTGAAGGACGTGGCCGACTGGACCGAGGGCTACCGCAAAATGTGGGAAATGAATTTCGGGCGGCTCGACGATTTGCTGGCTCAAATGCAGAAACAGGAGAAAAAGTAGGAATCGCGGTGCTGAAAGACTCGACACTCAGCGACTCACGCCGCCTTCCACGACGCGGCGAGGACGCCAGGCGCGAGTGAACACGCGGCATTTCGAGATCCCTGACCAATCGTCTCGATGGAACTATAGATCGACGATACGCCCGCCAGGAGAAAAACCATGCTGAACAAGAACACCATGAAAATCACCACGCCCACCGACCGCGAAATCCTCGTCTCGCGAAGCTTCAACGCCCCGCTCCAGGCGGTCTGGGACGCCATGAGCAAGACCGAACTGCTTCGCCAGTGGCTTTTCGGCCCGCCCGGCTGGAAGATGACCATCTGCGACGAAGACACGCGCGTCGGCGGCAAGTTTCATTGGGGCTGGAGCGGTCCCGACGGGAAGGAAATGTCGATGCGCGGCGAGTACCGCGAACTCACGCCGCCCTCGGGTGCCGCTACCGAGGCACGAATCGTTAGAACCGAGCGATTCGACTTCGGCTGCCCCGAACAGGCCGCCGAGCAGCTATGCACGCTGATACTCAAGGAGGCCGACCGCCAAACGCACCTGACCCTGTCCATCGTCTACCCCTCGAAGGAAGCCCGCGACGGCGCACTCGCCAGCGGCATGGAACACGGCATGGCGTCTGGGTATGATCGACTGGACAACATCTTCGCGACCCGATCGGTCTGATCCCCATGACCGGCCCGGCGTCGAAATCGGCCGCCGACCTGCCTGCTCACCCGCTCTACCGCGACCAAATCGCACGCCGCCTGCTAGGACCATCGCATGCAGATCCGCGAACTCCGACCTGACGAGCACGACGTATGGCTCGACCTCCGCGCCCTGCTCTGGCCGGATTCGTCGCGCGACGAACTGGCCCGCGAGCAAGACGAGATCAAGTCCGACCCCTCGCGAAACTGCACGCTCGTGGCGGCCGCGGGCGGCGGCGATCTCGTCGGCTTCGTCGAAGTCTCCATCCGCGACTGGGCCGAAGGCTGCTCGACGCGGCCCGTCGGCTACATCGAGGCCTGGTATGTTCGCCCGGAACACCGTCGAACCGGCGTCGGCCGCAGGCTGATCGATGCGGCCGAGCGCTGGGCGATGTCGCAAGGCTGCACCGAGATGGGCTCCGACGCGGAACTGGATAACGCCGTCAGCCGGCAGGCGCACGCGGCCCTGGGATACAAGGAACTCGGCGCCGTGGTGCTGTTTTGCAAGAAGCTTGGGGCATCGCATCCGACGCCTCAACGATGAACTTCGAATTGAATCGACCGCCGCTGCAGGTGCTCGGCCGATGACCCCTACGACCCCGGAACATCAGCGAAACAGTCAGTTGTTAAGGGGAAACCCATCATGACAGACCGGCGTCAGTCCAAAGACACAGCACAGAATCGCAGTCCGGCATCGAAGGGAAAGGCCGCCAAAGGACCCGGCAAGGCCCGAATCGCCTCACGCGCGGCGTCATCACCGTTCACGGCTGCTGCAAGACCGCCAGCAGCTCGCATGGCCGTCAGCGCCAGAAAAGCGCCGCCGTCAGGTTCACGGCAAGCCGCCAGTTCGAACATCGATCCGGCCGTGACGGCGTTTCTCGACACGCTGGATCACCCGTTAAATCCCTCCCTGCTGTCGCTGCGAAAACTCATCCTCGGTATCAGCCCGCTGGTCCGCGAGGAATTCAAATGGAATTCACCGAGCTTCAAGACGACCGATCACTTCGCGACGATCAACGTCCATGGCAAGAATCTGCTTCGCCTGATCCTGCACACCGGCGCCAGGAAGAAGGCGTCCGCCCAGACGGGACTCGACATTCCCGACACCACCGGCATCCTGAAATGGCTGGCGAAAGACCGAGCGATGGTGACGTTTGAGTCTGGCTGCGAACTCAAGAAAAAAAACGCCGCGTTGAAGTCGATCCTTCGCGCCTGGATAGATCAAGTGTAAGCGGCGGGGCTGTGTTCTTTCGCGGATCAACACAATCGTGCGGCCTTGCTTCCCGATCCTTTGCGAGTCGGTGTACTGCGGCGTGTACCTTGGGACGTCGGCGCATCCGACCGCGACCGACACTTCGTTCGTACTCGCCCCGACGCATCCTGAATTGCGTTCAAATAGGCACGTTTTCGATTCAGTTCAATCAGAGGCGGAGGATACGGAAGCGCCTCGGAATAGCACTTCGCCAGCTTGGAACCAGCACCCCTCCGCGCGGCATCAAATACCTGAATGACCTGTGCGGCTGCCTTGGGATCGAGTTCCCGACACCGCGATCGAAAACACGACGAAAATGCCGCTTCCAGCGTCTCTCGGTCGGCGCTCGAAACCAGACGCTTGACCAATGAAAAATCACTGCGCCCATGGTTGTCGACCAGCACCGGTGCATGGATGTACTTGAAGGGCATTTGAGCTTTCCAACTCACCTCAAATCGATTTCCCAACTCCTGCACGCTTACCCGGGGTGTGAGAAGGACGAGCCTAAAACCCCCGGGGCCCCCCTGCGCGAAACCCAGCCTCGCCCCATTGAGTTTCGAAGCATTCCTTGGGTGAAGCAGGTTTCGACCGTGACACCCGGTACAGCCGAA
>CALLKH010000256.1 GCA_938008425.1 uncultured Planctomycetaceae bacterium
GTCCTTGCGCGGCCGAGCACCGAGAAGTTAACTGCTCACGAGCCGGTTGATCGTCTCGCGAAGCAGCGATTCGCCGCCGAAGGTCATGCCGAGTGAGCGAATGGCCGACGTGTCGATCTGATTCTTCGGCCCGCGGTTTTCGCCGCCAATCTTGGATTTGCTGCCGCTGATTTCCCTCGCGATTTCGGCCACCTGCCGCTCGGAAACGTACATGTCGTAGCAGTTGAACGACCGGCCGCGAATCGCCTCCGCCTCCGCCCCCAGCAGCACCTCCACCGCCCGCGCGACGTCGTGGGCGTGCACTTCCTTGCCGCCGCGACCGCTTTCGAACGGCTCGCCTGTCTTCACGCGCCGGACGATGTCATACCAGCGGCTCTTCTCAACTGGATGCGCAACGCCGTAGATGCCCGTCGGGCGCAGCGCACAGACCGGCCACTCCTCGCCAAAGCCGAAGCTGTGCACAAACTGCTCCACGGCAGCCTTGTGGGCGCCGTAATGCGAAGACGCCCACGTCGGATGCGCCTCGTCGAGCGTTCGATCATCGAGAATGACCTCGTGAACGGCACACGTCGAAATGAAGATGAATCGCGGCACGCCGTACGCCTTCGCAGTCTTCATCAGTGAAAGCGATCCGAGCAGATTGACGCGGATGAATTCCTCGAATGCCTCCTGCCCGGACGCACGAAAACCGAGGCCGGCCGGTCGGAACAACGCCGCGTGAACCACGGCGTCCGTCTTGCAGCAGAAGTCTCCGAATGCCTTGGGGGCTTCGAGCGAACCGTGGACCCAGTCGATCGAGCGTTCAGCCTCGCCGAACCCGGACAGGTCGGACTCGGGACGATGCCAGCAGCGTAGGCGATGGCCGCCCGACGCGAGATGTGCGGCGATGTAGCGACCGAGGAAGCCGGTCGCGCCGGTGAGTGCGATATTCATCAGGCCTTCCCTTGCGGGCTAGTTCTTGACCACCTCTTCGACCTGAATCTCAAGCTGACCCAGCATCGGAATCAGCGAGGCGATCGTCTGAATGAAACCCTCGTCGCCCAGCGGCATCAGCGCCAGGGCGACGCGAGCCGGCTCGCAGTCGGTCTCGCGAAGCGCCGCGTCGATGTCGAGCCACTGGCCGTCGATGTAGACCTGCGTCCACATGTGATAGCCGAAGGCGGACTTGTTCTTCAGTGCGAACGGGCCGGGCGGAATCTCCACAATGCCGCTCACACCGCGGGCCGGCAGACCCGCCGCCCGGCACAGTGCGGCCAGCAACACGCCGTGCTCGGTGCAGTCGCCGGCGCGGTTGCGAACGACATCGGAGGCCGTCGCGAATCCGACATCCATGTTCTTATCCGTGATGAACTCGGTTACGAACTCGCGCAGGGCGCCGGCCTTTTCCGCCGGCGTGTTCAAGCCGCGGACGGTGCGACGGGCCAACCTTCGGATCTTCGCGTCCCTTGCGTCGCAAACCGACGATGCGGCCAGATAGCGTTCCATGTCGCCTGAAGGCTCGGGGTTCTTCTTCACGCTCTTCGCACGAGCCCAGTCATTGCGTGTGAGCGTGACGACCAGTTCGCGATCACTGATGCGCTCAACCGTCTGCATGGGCGTATTCGGAAGTTCAGGCATCGGCCCCTTCGCATCGGGTTTGAGCGTTAGCCGCAGCACCACCTTCGAAGCGCCCTTTCCGATCTTGCGATTAGTGGTCACGAAGGTCTCGAGGAACATTTCGGGCGGCGCGCCGCGCTCCATGGCCTCTTCCTTGGTGGTCTGGTACATGCGCATCTGCATGATGCCCATGTTGACGGTCATGATCTGCGGCGTGAGTTCGGCATCGACCCAGGTGTCGGACTCGATCTCCATGCCCTTGAGCAGGTCGGCGTTCATACCGGCGACTTTTCCGCCATTCAGCGTCATCGCGGTACTGATGCGCGTCAGTTCCACCTGCCTGCCGAGAAGCTCCTGCATCTCCGGACCGATGACCTTGCACTTGAGCATCACCGCCGAGTCCCGCGAAAACGCAGGCTCGTAGGACTTCACGATGTACGTCGTCCCCGGCTTGGTGCCGATGGATTGCTGAAGCAGCATCTGGCCCCAGGGAAATCGAATCTCCGGATCGAAGTCGTATTCGGCGTTCTCTTTCTGCTGGCCGTACTGTTCGACGGTCAGCCTGAGCTTGTCGCCCTTGATGATGCCGACCAGTGTCTCGGGGGCCTTGCCGATCGCGCTCACGAATCGAAACGACAGCGGCCGGCCGTCGATCGACTCCACGTAGCTCTGGTCCTGCAGCATTTCGACCTTGGCCGTGCCGCGATGGATGGCGATCTTGGTCTTCATCTGGGTGTGCATTTCATCGCCGACATGGCGCGAGACCGAGTGCATGTAGCCGCAGGTGCCGTATTCCTTCGTCTTCGGATCCTGCATCTTGACCACATACCAGCGCTCATCGAACGACGGGATGTCAGGCTTTCGACTGGGCTTGTCGTCGGGCTTACTCACGGCCATGACGCCGGACGACGCCGTCGCCAGGAAGCCGGCCGAGAGGATCAGTCGCGAGAAAAATGAGCGCGGCAGACGGGTTGGTCGCACGATGGGTCCCTTTCTTGGTCCGGTCGGGGCGGCGTTTACCAATTGACCGTCCGCCCTGCGAGGGTATCATCCCCCGGTCATGGGTGATTCTATGCGAAACGGGTTGACTCCGCCCTTCTTTCGAATCGGGCGCCGCGCGACGGCGATGGCCCTCGCTCTCGGACTCTCCATCCATATCGGCTGCCAGAAGCCGATTCCGCCCACTGAGCCGACGGCCGGCGCACTCGCCCCGGATGAAGACCTCGACGCCATCTGGGACGCGAGCCTCTCGGTTCTGAACAAGTTCGACATGCGGCCCGATCGTCAGGACCGAGCGCTCGGCATCATCACCACCTTCCCCACGACCAGCGCCCAATGGTTCGAACCGTGGCGCCAGGATGTCGCCTCGGGGCGCGATCTTCTCGAATCCTCCATCGCAACACACCAGCGGAAGGCCACCGTGCGGTTCGTGCGAAATGACGCATGGACCATCGAGATTCAGGTGGATGTCTATCGCCTGAGCAGGCAGGAAACGCAGATCACCACGGCCTCATCGATGCTCCACGGTTTTGCCGGGCTGATCCCCACTGAGACGGGCTACCGCGAAGGCTCCATCGGCGCGATGAGGCCCAACTGGGTCCACCTGGGGCGCGACGGCGCCATGGAACGGCGCCTGCTGCGACGCATCCTCAGCGCCGTCGGCGCGTCGTACATCGACAGCGTGGAGACGGCCATGGTTGAGCCGTCGTAGATTCCTCGAGCCAGTCGCCACTCCTCCAAATCGACGGCATCAGTCAGAGCCGGGCTGTCCCAGCCCGGTGGAGTCGAGGCGCGCAAGACTGCCAAGGCCTGGACGCAGTTGAGACTCGCTTATGCATGAGCAATTCACCGCCCCGGGGACGGGGCGGCTCCGATTGGAGCAGTCATCGACGGCACATGCGGCTCGGCTTTCCCTACCCCCCTGAGTTCGTGACAAAAAAAAGAACGCTCCGATGGAGTTTAAACTCCGACGGAGCGTTCTGAGTTGATCATGTCGAAGAAGTTCGCGGAAGTTGTCCCTACGCCTTCTTGCAGCAGGCCTTCTGGCAGTCGGCCGGGCACTGCTTCTTATCCTTGCAGCACGCCGCCTTGCAGTCGGCCGCGCAGGCTGTCTTGCAATCGGCCGTGGCGCACTCCGCCGTGCAACACTGGTTCGCACTGCAACCGGCGCCGACCAGCGTGAACAGGCAGGCCACCGACAGCGTCATGAGCATTCTTGAAAGCGTCTTCATACAATCGATCCTTTCAATGACGTGTTCCACTCACTGATGCCTCGTCTGATGCGCGGGATTCAAACCCGCGGCACCGAGACGATAATACAACAAGTCTTAGATTCAACCCGGCTGGCGTCATGCTTGTGGCATGATGACCGCCGCGTTTGCGACGAACTCGACTCAGTTCGCCGACGTCTCTGATTCGGTCGTGGTCGACTCCATCGACTCCCCGGCATCCGCCGGCGCCGCTCCGCTCAGATGATGCTGATCGGGCGCTTCGCGCGTGTAGGGATCCGACGGCTTTGCGTCGTGGTCATACCAGAAAACGCCCTTGGACACGCGACCGTCGCTTTCGAGCAGCTTGCCCGGATGCGTGACAATCGCGCTGGCGGGCCAGAAAACGCCGTTGACAAAGAACGCCCGGCCGGGACCTGCCGCCATGTGGGCGTAGTCCACCAGATTCACGACGAAGCGATTGTCCGGCGCGTCGATATCGTTGGGATCGTTGACGTCGTTGCCCTTGTCCTCGAACGGATCTTCGAACCAGAGCGGGAAGTGGGTGACGGTTCCGTTTTCGTAGTAGGCCGTCGTCATCTCTCCGCGTCGGTGAAGCGGGACGTAGAACTCGGTCTTGCCTTTGAAGCCCTCGGCGCTGGCCGTCGTCATCTCGGCGTCGATCGAGGCGCTGGAGTCCTTCCACGGGTCGTTCAACTGGTGGCAGCCGACGACGAACGCCAGGCACGCCGCGCCGGCGACGAACCGCATCAGCCGACGGCCGATGACGTATTCAGACTTCAAGGGGGTTTTCAATGCCATAGTTCGGTGCTTCCTCGGTAATCAGCAAGTTGTGCGGGTGCGACTCGACCACGCCCGCGCCGCTGACGCGCACGAATCGCGCGTCCTGGCGGAGGGCCTCGATTGTCGGCGTTCCGCAATATCCCATGCCCGCCCGGAGACCGCCGACGAGCTGATAGGTCAGCTCCGCCAGGCTGCCGCGGTAGGGTACGCGACCTTCTACACCTTCGGGAACGAGCTTGTCGCGGTCGGTCACGCCTTTTTGGTTATATCGGTCGGCACTGCCGCCGTGCATCGCCCCGATTGATCCCATGCCGCGATATTCCTTGAATCGGCGGCCCTTCCAGATGACCAATTGTCCGGGCGACTCGTCGAGCCCGGCGAAGAGCGATCCGCACATGACCGCATTGGCCCCGGCGGCAATCGCCTTGGTGATGTCGCCGGAATACCGGATGCCGCCGTCGGCGATGATCGCCACGCCGGCGTCCTCGGCGATTTCGACGACGTTCATGATCGCCGTGACCTGCGGAATGCCGACGCCGGACACGACGCGTGTCGTGCAGATCGAACCCGGGCCGATGCCGACCTTGAGGCAATCGGCGCCTGCGTCGATCAAATCCCGCGCCGCTTCGGCGGTGGCGATGTTGCCGGCGATGACATCGATATCAAACCGCCGCTTGATCTCGCGAACGGTGTTGATCACGTTTTCGCTGTGGCCGTGGGCGGAATCGACGCCGATGACATCGACGCCGTTTTCAATCAGCGCTTCGACGCGCTCGAACTCAAACACGCCGACCGCCGCACCGACCCGGAGGCGTCCGCGTTCGTCTCGGCAACTGTGCGGGAACTGACGGTTCTTGTCGATGTCCTTGATCGTGATCATGCCGAGCAGGCGGCGATCGTTGTCGACCAGCAGGAGCTTTTCGACCTTGTGCTTCTGGAGAATCTTGTCGGCCTCGTCGAGCGAGGTGTCGAGCGGCGCGGTGACGAGGTTGTCTTTCGTCATCACGTTCCGAACGAGCTGCTCGCCCTCGTTCTCGCCGTCGGAATGATCGAGGAACTTCAGATCGCGCCGGGTGAGAATGCCGACCAGGAGATCGCCCTCGTCGACGATCGGCACGCCGGAAATGTTGTGCAGCCGCATGAGAACGGCCGCCCGCTCGACGGTGTCGGTGGGTCGGAGCGTGACGGGGTCCAAGATGACGCCGTTGGCGCTTCGCTTGACCTTGTCGACCTCGCGGCACTGGGCCTCGATGGTGAGATTCTTGTGGATGATCCCGAGGCCGCCCTCCTGGGCCAGGGCGATGGCGAGGCTGGACTCGGTGACGGTGTCCATGGGGGCCGAGAGGATCGGCATGTTCAGCGTGATTCGCCGGGTGAGCCGGGTGCGGACGTCGGCGTCCTTGGGGACGACTTGGCTGCGCGCGGGAATGAGTAAGACGTCGTCGAAGGTGATGGCATCGCCGATGATTTTGTTCCGCATGTAGGGCGTCCGCTTGGAAAAGAGCCTTTTTCCGATTCTAGCGGATTGGCCCCCTGCTGCAACGGTATTCAGGCCGATGGAGCGAGCCTCGTTTTGCCGCCCATCGCCGCCCCCCTTATCATCCGCCGGTTTATGAATTCACTCAATGGAAGCGCATCCTGGCGGGCCCTGTACCCTTTCGAGAGCCAATATCTCGATCGCGACGGCCTGCGATATCACTACCTCGACGAGTACACCGGCCCCGGCGATCGAGCCGAGGCGCCCGTCGCCTTGATGGTTCACGGCAACCCGACGTGGTCGTTTTACTACCGGGAACTGGTCAAGGCGCTGCGGCCGACGCATCGGTGCATTGTGCCGGACCACATCGGGTGCGGGCTTTCCGACAAGCCGCCGGTCTCGCGCTATGACTACCGGCTGAAGAGCCGAATCGAGGATTTGTCCGCACTGCTGGAGCATCTGGGCGTCGAGCGCGACGTGACGCTGATCGTGCACGACTGGGGCGGGATGATCGGCATGGGCGCCGCCCTGCGCCGGCCGGAGCGGATCAGCCGGCTGGTCATCACCAACACGGCGGCGTTTCTGCCCAGGGGAGAGTTCAAGCTGCCGTGGATGCTCAAGGTGCTGCACGGCGACAACGCGGTCTCACGAACGCTGGTGCAGGGACTGAACGGCTTCGCCCTCGGAGCGGCCTGGACCGCCAGCGCGAAGGGCCTGCCGCGGGCGGTTCGGCGGGGACTCGTCGCGCCGTACAACTCGTATTCGAATCGCATCGCCACGCGGCTGTTCGTCCATGACATTCCGATGTCACCAGATCATCCCTCGTATGAGACGGCGCGGTGGGTGGATGAGAATCTGCACCTGTTGGCCGATCGGCCGGCGATGCTGATCTGGGGCAAGCAGGACTACGTGTTCGATCCGCGGTTTCTGGAGGAATGGCGCCTGCGGCTGCCGAGCGCCGCGGTGCACGCGTGGGCGGATGCGGGGCATTATGTGCTGGAGGATTATCCGGAGCGGGTGACGAGACTGGTCTGCGAATTTGTCGACGCTCGCGACCGGCTGGCGGCGCGTTCTAGTTAGCGGAACGGCGCATCCCTTGTAGTCGAGCGTCCTCGTTCGGCCGAGTGATCCCGTTAAGTGAGCGTGCCCGATGGCCGAGCGTGCCCGTTTAGCCGACCCCCGAAGGGGGCCGGTGGCCGCGGGAACGACGTTGTCCGAGGATGCCGCGACGACCGCGGAAACAACATTGTGCGGAATCCTGAGATTGAACGAATCTGATGAGCCCATTGGCGAGTTGACAGCTTCCTCCGCCCCTTCAGGGCGGGAGAGACGTCGCCGACCGTCACCACGGGTTTCGCTTCGCTGCACCCGTGGCTACAAACCGCTGCCCCGCCGGGGCAGGGAATTCGCCAATACAGAAGAGGTCGCAGCGAACTCAGTGAATCATCTTGTTGCTCGTGGGAACTGTGAGCCCATTTAACGATTCATCTCTCAACGTCGCTGCCTGGCTCCCGCTCCGCGCGGGCGAGCAGCCGAACAAGCCCGCCATCATCTGGCGCAGCGGGCGCGGGTCCGATGGTCGCGCGGTGTATTCAAACTACACCTTCGAGCAGCTCAACGCGCTCAGCGATGCTTACGCCTTCGGCCTCGAGCGAGACGGCGTCTCGCGCGGCACGCGGACCATTCTCATGGTGCGGCCGTCGCCGGAATTCTTCGTGCTCACGTTCGCGCTCTACAAGGTCGGCGCAGTCCCGGTGCTCATCGACCCCGGCATGGGCCGGCAGAACATGGTGGAGTGCCTCGCCGCGGTCAGTGCCGAGGCGTTCATCGGGATTCCGCTCGCCCACGTCCTTCGCGTGCTGAATCGCCCCGCGTTCAGAAGCGTGCGGACCGTCATCACCGTCGGCCGCCGGTGGCTCTGGGGCGGGCGCACCCTGGCCAACATCCTCAACTTGGGTCAGGGCGAGCAGCAGCGCCAAGGGAAGCAGCCCTACCCGATCGCCGAGACCGGCCCCGACGATCCGGCCGCCATCATCTTCACCACCGGCAGCACCGGCCCGCCCAAGGGCGTGCTCTACCGCCACGGGATGTTCGACGCCCAGGTGCGAATCCTCCGCGAGCGGTTCGACATTCAGCCCGACGAGATTGACCTGCCCACGTTCCCGCTCTTCGCCCTCTTCGATCCGGCACTGGGCATGTCGGTGGTGATCCCCGAGATGGACCCGACGCGGCCGGCGCTGGTCGATCCGACGAAGATCATCGAGGCGATCCGCGACAACGGCGTGACACACATGTTCGGCTCCCCCGCCCTGCTCAACCGCGTCGGCCGCCATGGCGAGGCGCATGAAATCAAGCTGCCCTCGCTGCGGCGGGTGATTTCCGCCGGCGCGCCGGTGCCGCCCGATGCGCTCCGCCGGTTCGCCAAAATGATCGACGCGCCGGCCCAGATCTACACCCCCTACGGCGCGACCGAGGCGCTGCCGGTGGCCGTCATCGGCTCGGACGAAATCCTCGGCGAAACCGCGGCGATGACGGCGCAGGGGCTCGGCACCTGCGTCGGCCTTCCGGCGCCGTCGGTCGAGGTGCGCATCATCCGAATCAGCGATGAGCCGATCGAACGATGGTCGGATGATCTGGCGCTACCCGTCGGCGAAGTCGGCGAAATCGTCGTCACGGGACCGGTGGTCACACGCGAATATTTCACGAGCGAATCCGCGACGCGGCTGGCGAAGATCCGCGATGACGAAGGGCGCACGTGGCACCGCATGGGCGACGTCGGGCGGATCGATGAGCGCGGCCGGCTGTGGTTCTATGGCCGCAAGGCGCATCGCGTGATCACGGAGAGCGGCACGCTCTTCACCGAGGCGGTGGAGGGCGTGTTCAATCAGCATCCCAAGGTGCGGCGCACGGCGCTGGTCGGCGTGGGCCCGCGGCCGTCGCAGACGCCGGTGGTCTGCGTGGAGATTGACGAGGATGCGCTGGAGGCGTCGGACCATCAGAATCCGAACCGGATCGGTGAGGAGCTGTTTGAGCTCGGCGCGGAGCACGAATTCACGAAAGGCATCGACACCTTCCTGATCCACCCGGCGTTTCCGGTGGACATCCGGCACAATTCGAAGATTTTCCGGGAGAAATTGGCCGTTTGGGCAGACAGGCAGCTCTCGAAGTAAGGGAGCTAATGGTCTGATTCATTACCGTTTCATGCTCGTGGCTCGACGCAGACCGATCGTTCATCAAGAAAGCTAGGCCGGCATAAGGCGTTCAGTGAGTATGCATCGCAAGCAGAATTCGATCCGACACCTCTGCTCATACCTCTTTCTGATTCCGCTCGTATTCGTCTCATACGCGTCCACCCGCGGGGCGGACGGGGACCTGCTGCTGTCCGTTCTGGGATTCGGGATTCTCGGCGGCTGCTATTGCAGCTACCTCGCGCTCTGCGTTGATCGAACCTTCGCGTGGCACTTGGTCATTCACATTTTTCTGTTTCCATTGGTTTGCCTTCTCGCGAGCATTTATGAGTCAAGGCTTGAAGGGATGGCCGGCATTCTGCTCTACGCGAATCCGGTGTTTTGCGGCTTGATGGTGTTCGTCGGGGCGGTCTGCATTGGGTTCGGGGCGTCGAATCCAGGCAATCGAAGACGCCCGGGCCAATGTCGATACTGCGAGTATGATATGCGCGGAACCGTCAGCGAAATCTGCCCCGAGTGCGGGAAGCGGACTCAAGAGTAGCGGCGGAGCAAACTTCAACGCGGCAGGATCCAACGATCCGGACCGAACCGATCGGCCGGTGAATTCAGACCCGATCTAGATGCAGGGCAGGTATGTCGAAGGATCACAAGGAGCCGGTGAAGTTCAAGCCTCGCCACGCCGATCTTGTTCTCGTGCCGCTGGCCCTCCTTTGTTATCTGAGTAGTCGCGGCACCGACGGCACTCCCACACTGTTCATTGCAGGACTGATCCCGCTCACCCTCATCTATTGCTGGATTCAGGTTAGCGTGACGCGTCGGGCGTTCACCTGGCAGTCGCTTGCCCATCTGTTCCTGTTTCCACTCGTATGTCTCTTCGCCACGGGATTTCAATCGCGTCTCCAGGAGCTGTCAGGAATCTGGATAATGATGTATCCCGCGGCCGTCGGAATCATGGTGATTCTCGGCGCCATTTGCATCCTGGTCGCAAAGGCGGTTCGACGGGGCAGTGAGAATCCAGTGCTCTGCAGAACCTGCGAGTACAACTTGTACGGCAACACCAGCGGTATATGCCCCGAGTGCGGCACAAGTGCTGAAACTGTTCGATAGCGAAATCATCTACTGACTTTACAAAGGGAAGATGCGAAGCTGCTTCATCAGAGCCGGGCTGTCTCAGCCCGGTGAGCGGCGACCTGTTTCGGCTGGCACACGATTTCGCAACGATCTGCGCCGAAATCCACACCGCCCCGAGACGGGGCGGCTCTGAGTGCCTATTCGCGAATCGCGTGGATTCACGGTAAGGCTCACTGACTGCCCCTCCGCGTGCTTCAGCTTAGTACCGGACCCTCTTCACGGCCGACTGCCGCGAATCCTGAATCCGTTTGTCCCCGATTCGCTCATGTTCTATAATTGGGCTGTAGAGACATTTCACCCAAAGGGTACGAGCCGCACGCGCGCTCGCAGGCGACCGGAATGGTCGGGCCGCCATTCGCGAAGCTCAGAGTACTGAGCCTTGCGGAAGGTACGACCAAAATGAACAGCCCCGATCTTCACACCGAACACGGCAAGCCCCCGACCATCACCAGTTTTCGCGTTCTCGTCGCCCGATTGATGTGGGTCATGCTCGGCCCGCTCACCCTGCTGCTCATCGCCATGGGCATCGTCTCCGGCGGCCACGGCTGGACGACCGGGCTCGACATCTTCTTCGCCATCGTCGTGCTCCTGATGATCGCCGGCCGATGGATCGAGCAGCAATCCGGCGAGGGAACGACCTTCCAAGGCGACGCCGAATCCACCGGCCATTGCAAGCGCTACACCGTGGGCCTCCTCGCCGCGGCGGGCGCCGTCTGGGTGACGGCCAACGTGCTCGGCAATCACCTGCTTGGATGACGCCTCGGGAGAACGCGACTCGAGAATAAGCCGCCTGCATGTCCGGTGACGGCCAGGCGTCGCTTCATCAATTTTTTACCGCCCATATCATCGGCGCGTGCTACGAAGCGCGAATCGCCCTAGAATCCTCCGCGCAGCCGGTCGGCGCCTTCCACGACGGCCGGCGCACAGTGGAGGCGCCCACGTGATTCGAATCGCCGCTCTCTTTGCCCTCGCCGCCGGATTGCTCATTTCATTTCTCGTCTGGACGCAGAATCGCTCGCAACCGTTCGTCGTCTCGGGTTTCGTTGAGGCCGATGAAATCCGCGTCGGCTCGCGCGTCGGCGGCCGCGTCGCCGAGGTGGCCGTCAACGAGGGCGACACCGTCAAGACGAATGATCTCATCTTTCGGCTCGATCCCTTCGAACTCAATCACGAACTGGCCCGCGCCGAGGCGCAGGTCGCCGCCGCGACGGCCGATCTCGAACGACTGCGCAGCGGCTTTCGCGTCGAGGAAATCGAGCAGGCCCGCGCCCGGCGCGACCTGGCGCAGGCGTCGCTCGACAAGCTCGTTGCCGGTCCGCGGCAGCAGGAAATCGTCATTGCACAGGAACAGCTCAAGATCGCCGAGGCGGCATTCGATCTCGCCGAGTCGGAGTATCAGCGCATCGCCAAACTTCATGAAACGGAGCGGGCCGCACCGACCGAGTATGACACTGCGGTTCGTGCGAGAAAAGCCGCCATGGCCGACGTCGCCCGGGCAAAGCAGAGCCTCGAACTCCTGGAGGAGGGCTCCCGCAAGGAGGACATCGCCGCGGCACGGGCGCAGCTCGCCGAGTCGGCCGCGGCGCTCAAGCTGGTCGAATCGGGCAACCGCATCGAAGACATCGCCGGCGCCGAGGCCCGTCTGCTGGCCGCCGAAGCCCAGGCCCGCGCGATTCGGGTGCAGATCGAGGAACTTCGCGTCGTGTCGCCGTGCGATTGCGTCGTCGAGGCGATCGACCTGCGCCCGGGCGACCTCGTCGCGCCGAACGCGCCGGGCACGTCGCTGCTCGACCTGACCCGCAAATGGGTGCGGGCCTACGTTCCCGAAACGCGGCTCGGCGAAATCAAGCTGGAGCAGAAGGTCTCGCTTCGAATCATCGGCATGGGCGATCGAGCATTCACCGGCCGCATCACCTTCATCGCCCGCGACGCCGAATTCACGCCGCGCAACGTGCAGACGCCCGAGGAGCGCAGCAAGCAGGTCTTTCGGATCAAGGTCCGGCTCGACGAGGGCTCGACCGACGTTCGCGTCGGCATGACGGCGGACATTCTCTTCGGCGAGGACGCCGGTTCATGACCATGCCGGTAATTCAGGCCAGCGCGATCACCCGCCGTTTCGGCAGGTTCACGGCCGTCGACGCGGTGTCGTTCGACGTACCCAGGGGCGGCATCTTCGGTCTGCTCGGGCCGAACGGCTCCGGCAAATCCACCATCATTCGAATGCTCTGCGGCGTGCTGCGGCCGACCGAGGGCACCGGCAGCATACTCGGCATCGACGTCAAAAAGGACCCGGAACAGGTCAAGCGCCGCATCGGCTACATGTCGCAGAAGTTCAGCCTCTACGCCGATCTCA
>CALLKH010000257.1 GCA_938008425.1 uncultured Planctomycetaceae bacterium
TGGCGCACTGCGACGAAGTCAACGACATCTGCCTCGAGTGTCTAACCGCTGCCGAATGCGACGACCTCAATCCCTGCACGATCGACACGTGCGAGAACGGGGTCTGTGTCCACACGCCGGTAACCGACGGGACCGCCTGCCCCGACGGCGAATACTGCAACGGTGACGAGACCTGCCAGGCAGGCGTCTGCACCGCAGGTACCGCGCCGTGTGTGGATCTGGCCCACTGCGACGAAGTCAACGACGTCTGTCTCGATTGTCAGACGGCCGCTGAATGTGACGATGGAAACCCCTGCACGATCGATACGTGCGAAGGCGGCGTCTGCGTCAACGCCCCGGTGGCGAACGGCACATCCTGTTCCGACGACCAATACTGCAACGGTGAGGAGACCTGTCAGACGGGTGCTTGCACCCCGGGTACTGAGCCGTGTGTGGATCTGGCCCACTGCGACGAGGTCAACGACGTCTGTCTCGAATGTCTGTCTGCCGCCGAATGCGACGACCTCGATCCCTGCACGACGGACACCTGTGAAGCGAATGCATGTGTTCACACGCCGATTACTCCGCCCGATGCCACCATCTCAACCACTCTGCAGTTGTGCGTAGGCCAGAGTGCTGTGGCGTCGGTGGCCGACGCGGGCATCGGTGCGACCTATGCGTGGAGCATCGTCGGCGGCTTGATCGATGTCGGACAGGGCACGTCATCCATCTCCTATACGGTGACATCCGTCGGCGCCGTTCAGATTGATGTCGTCGTGACGGATTCCGTGGGCTGCTTCGCCGGAGATTTCGTGATCGTCGACGGCCAGGCCTGTATCAATCTCCAGATTGACATTCCTGGCATGACGATGAACCCGCCGCTCGTCCAGAGCGCAAACCGGCAGGTCACCATCGTTCTCACGACCTGCGGAAACCCGCCGGTCCAGGACACACGGTTCATTGATGTGGAGTTCTTCCCGAATGGCGCGAATGGTACGGCGAGTCTGAGCCTCACCGGCGTCGATGCCAACACGGCGTGGATCAGTGTTCGAACCGGCCACAGCCTTCGGAGAACCGGCGCCGTGCTGATGTCCAACGGATCGGCCAGTGTGGCGTTGACCCTGGCCTCGGGCGATCTCAGAACCGCGGTCGTTCCCCAGGATGACCTCATCGACATCGTCGACTTTGCGGTCCTGGCGAGCCGATGGGGAACCCTGGTCAATGAGTGCGTGACGGGAGATCCGGAAGACTGCGACTTCGGCGCCGATGTCTCCGGCGACGGTGTCCAGGGCACCGCAGACTTCCAGGCCATCCAGTTGAATTTCTTCGCGACGAGCGACGCGATCCATGCCTGCCCCGGCCAGGGCGGGTTGCCGCCGGTTCCACAGGACTTCAACGACTTCTCCAACCTCGATCGAAGTTCTCCGATTACGGGTAAGACGGCGCGACGGAGAATGTCGGTCTATGAGCTTCGCGGAACCAACATCGAGTCGCGAAAGGTTGACCTGAATTCGGACGGCGTGGTCGACCTGAAGGACATTCGCGAATTCGCCCGGCAAAAGCGGCTGACACTCGACGCCGGGTTCGTGCGAAAAATGGAGCTGTTGGAAGCGAACAACCCGGGTGACTCGCGGCTCGTACCTTGACGCGGACGCCAATATCCTGAAGCCTTGAATCGCGCACGCCGGCGCCTCGACGTCGGTGGCCGGCGGCGCGATTGAACCGTGCGATCCGGTCAGTGATGAGATTCTGACTGTGGTGAACGGGAGAAGGGTGGTCACCAGCGTTCGGATTCGCGCCGACTGGTCGGAACCTTGAACGCCGCGGTGAGGCTTCAACGGAATATGCGCCGGTATGAATTATGCCGGAGTCATGGCACAGCTGATCGTATCAGATTGAGCGCCGGTGATGCACATCGTCCCGGCAGGCTGCTTCTCGATCATGCTCAAGTCTCACAATCGCCTCATGGGATCAGGTAAGCGCTCACGAAGGGCTCGACGTCCTGGCCGTTCAAGAGGCCGTCCGTCGCGAGGTCCACACGAGCAAATTCGCAGTGTGTCGGCTCAGAGCCGAGCAGGATGTTGACGAATCGAGCAACATCCGCATCGGTTCTCAGCCCGTCGCCGTTGATATCAGCTGCGATGAATGCGCCCTGATCATTGGGGCAGCCGGGCGTGGGCCCGGACGCGGACGACGCCTGCCAGTTTTCAGGGACGTCACCGACGGTTGTCGGATCGATGCGGGAAAGTGAAGGGCCGTTTCCGTCCGGAAGCGAAGGCCAGGGATCGTGGTCCAGATAGGGGACAGCCTCCGCAAGAACGTAGGGCGTGAACGTCGCGGGCGAACCCTGCGGCTCGTCGGGCTTGAGCAGTTCGATCGATTCGCCGGCATTGCTGAGTTGTCCGGAGTAGGGTCCCACGACCTCGACGGATTCAGGCAGGCCGTAGGTCGTGCGAAAGTCAGACAGCTTCAGCGGTTCCAGCACCGGGTCAAAGCCGACGACGAGCAGGAATCCGTGGGGCTGGATGGTTCTCCCGACAGAAAAGACGTACTGCACGCCGCCCGAGATTCGCCAGGGTTCGTTCGTGCCGGTACCGGAGAAGAATGTCGAGAGGCCGGCCGGACCATCGGTGATATTGTGCAGTTCAATGTATTCGTGGTCGGTATTGTCAATGCCGCCGAGCAGATCGGGCGGATGGTACATCAGTTCGTTGATCACGATCGGACCGACGATGGGCAGCGAGTTCGCGGCCGCCGGCGTCCGTGAGACCATGGAATAGATCGGTCCGGTGCCGTTGGGATAGCGACCAAATGAAACGCCGTTGTGCGCCGCACCGAACACGATGTAGTCGCGGCCGCCGGTCAGCGCACCCTGCGAATCCGCGGCGGAAAGCACGACCAGTTCGCCCAGCGCACTGAGGCCGAAGTTCATCTGGGATTCGTCGAACACGACGTAGCCGAGTGCAGGGATGATCGTGCCCGGTGGAATGGCAAACCGGGTGAGGTCTCCGAATTCGTCCGTGAGATACCAACCCGAAATGTCGACGGGGTCATTGGTGGTGTTGTGCAGTTCGATAAAGTCCGCGAGGGGCGGATCGGTGTGCGTCAGAACCTCGTTGACGCGTACCGCCGTCATCGGAAAGTAGGGCACGACGCTTCGCAGGACGCCGAAGTCCTGCATGCTCGCGCCGCTGTTCCAGATATTCGGCAGTCCGAAGGTGCTGGTCGCGCCGTCGTTGTACGCGGAAAGCGGCGTGACGGCGGCGGACGGATCCTGCTCGAGCTTGCAAACTTCGTTGTTGCCCACGCCCGAAACGGGTTGAATTCCTTCACCCGCCGGCCCGAAGACGACCTGGTTCAGCGCGTTGCGAATGGTGAGGCGCCAGTTGTCATTGTTCACGAAGAAATTGGAGGCGGTGATGTAGGTCCCGTCGGTTGAGTCGTTCGCCTTGACGTTGATCCACCAGGAGCCGAGCGCCGGGTTGTAGTCCGCGATGTTCGTATCCAGTTGTTCCGAAATGGTGATGATGGTGCCGCTGCGAAGGTTTGACCACGCGTTGTCATTCGTGAGGGTCAGCGTGAGCGGCAGGGCGCCGACATCGACCATCTCAAACGACCAGCCCCGCATGTCGAGATGGTCGGTGATGACGACGAGTTCGAACCAGTCTCCGCCGTTACCCAGTACGGTTCCCCAGAACGGGTCCGAATTGCCGTTCGCTAGAAACTGCGAATCGCTGACCGCGTTGTACTCGTTCAAAATCACGGGCGCGGCGTTCAGCCCGCGCACAAAAACCAGCAACGTGACAGCAGTCATGATTCTTGCGAGCATCGTCGCGCTCCTTTTCTAGTCGACACTGATCCGATTCGAGATTGTCAGGCCTGCAGGTTAGTTCCGCTGCCAGTTGATCGAAACGGATTCCCCCGGAATGAGCATGGCATCGCCGTCGATCCGAATGACGATTTCCCGCCCCCAGACAGGTATGTTGGGCATTCGTCGAAACCGCTCAGGCGCCTCGCGGATGGTGTCGGCGACGCTGACAATCTCCCCGTCCATCGCGCGCCTGCCGTCGGGGCTGCGCGCGGCCGGATGGATGCGCATCGGCGCACCGACGCGTACGCGGCCCGCCTCCGCTTCCGACACGAAGGCGATCACGCGCCGGGTTGACGTGGGAGAGACAACGAGAATGGGATCACCCGCGTTGACGGTGTCGCCTGAGCCGGCATACAGCGCCGTGACCTGTCCGTGAATGGGCGAGCGACGAACGTTCTCATCAATTCGATGCACAAGTTCGAGTATCTCATGTTCCTTCACCTGCACGGCCACATGCAGGGGCGCCAAGACGGCATCCCGGTCGTAGGGCATCTTCTGCTGTTCATGATGCATATACCATCGCAGATCGGCGTCTCGGAAGGCCTTGTGCATCCGGGCGAGATTGTCCTCGTTCGATTTCAGGCGGGCCCGGACGGCGTCGATTTCAGTCTTGAAGTTGTTCACTTCGCGAAACGACGCGTCCTTCTTATGAAGCAGCTGATTCAGGATGTCCTCTTCCACCATCAGGCCATTGAGCCGCGCCTGGTCTCCGGCCTGAATCGCCATCATCGACAGGTACTGGATGTGCGCCGACTCGCGATCCGTGAGCAGCCGTCTCGAAAGATCCTCCTCCGTCAGCTCAAGATCGGTCTGGCTCATCGCCAGTTGCGACCGTTCGGCATCGATGTCCTTTCGAAGTCGCTCGAGTTCCGCCGTCAGCGTGGCGAGACGAAGCTGGCATTCGCGATCATCGAGTTGGACCAGGATGTCACCGGGCTCGACGAATTGATGCAGACTGGCCCGAAGCTCGCGCACCCGACCGACTTCGGATGGCGCGATCGTGATGGAACGGTCCTCGGCGAATCCCTGCACGGAACCGACGGTGTGTTCACCCCTGTAGAGTGACACGGCCGCGCCGATCGCGCCGACCCAGACGACCGTCGGAATCCAGCGGGAAACGCCGCGCCAGACCATCCAGAACGTTGAATTTCGACCCTTTCCAATCAACTCATGGCCCCGAATTATAGATTAACTCACTTCCTCGCGCTCTGGGTCTACGAGGAGGTTTACAAACCTGACGGGTTCGCTCGATCGAAGGGTGCGAACCAGTTCGGCGCCGTCATTGGGATTCTTCAGCCGCAGCCTGAAGACGCATTGAAGCATCGCGGCGCCGTCTGGCGTCATGGCCGGCGTTTCATCGACCGAAACAAGGGACGCCCGCCTGCAGTATCGCCCGAGCAGCGACAGAATGGCGCTGCCGTCATAACTCGCGGAGTCGATCTGAAGCCGCAATACGCTGTCAATGGTCCGCCAGCCTCCGAATCCGGTTCCGTGCAGGTACCAGGCGATCACGTTGGAGAAGAGCGCGCCGCCCGCTGCAAGCAGGGGAAAATTCATGCCCGCCGCCATGCCGCAGACCAGGCACAGAAGGACGTAAACGCTGTCCCGTGAGTCTCTCACGACCGTTCGAAATCGAATGATTGACATTCCACCCAGCAGCCCGAAGGCGGCGAGAGGCGCCGTCATGATCAGCATCATGCTGAGCGTCGCGATCAGCGTGATCAGGATCAGCGCCTGGGTGAAGGATCGGCTGTACGAAATACCGTGGTGGGTCCACTTGTAGAACCACGCGTTCATCTGCCCGACGATGAAGGCGACCAGCAGATTCAGCCCGACGGTTTCGAGTGAAGTCGAATCGCGGCCGCTCAGGGACTGAAGGATGTCCGAGAGGGAATTATTCATACGGCCCTTCGTTCTTCGAACTGCTGGAACAGACCAAACGCCGACTGCGCGCACAGAAGATACTTGCAGACGCCCCGTCGAATGAGGTCAGCCCCGCGAATGATATGTTCGACCCATTCGGGATAGGTGTTCGTGAACTTGAGTTCGAGAATGACGCCGTC
>CALLKH010000258.1 GCA_938008425.1 uncultured Planctomycetaceae bacterium
TTCATGGCGCGTACCAGGAGCGCCTGGCCGAAGCCAAGCGGCGCTGCGCGATCGCCCACTTCCAGAACCTCGCCCCGGAAAAGGCGGAAAAGGACTCCAAGTTCAAGAAGTTCCATCGCGAACTGGAAGCCCGCACGATCCTCTATCTGCGCGACGGTTTCTCATATGAAGTCAAGGAAATCTTCCAACATCCCGCCACAACGACGTTGACGTTCGAATGCATGGCGGCTGACGAAGCCTACAAAGTCGGCTGTTTCGTGGTCACACTGCCCTTTGACGACATTGTTCGGGTCGAAATCTTTGCGGTTCACCCGCAGGAAAAACCCGAGGAAATGCCCTCGATCAAGGGCTTTGCCAGTACCGTCGGCGCGCCGCCTTCCCAGAAGCGGCAGGAAAGTCGTCCAGAGGCGAGCGATTGAATCGCATCCGGGCGGATCGGAGCCGATCGACTTTGAAGCCCCTTCTCACGCCCCAAATCGCGTGAACACCCCGGTTTCGCCGCGTTTACCTGACCCGGGGAACGCCGGCTCGGCCGGCGATGCGAAACCCTTGGATTTGTGGCAAAATCTCAGAAATAGAATGTCGGCCAGGGCCAATTCGTGCATGTCGGGGATGCGTTTCATCCCCGAGATCGAACACACGCCCATGCCGCGGTAGGTGTGGAGACCTAGATCATGAAACGATGCAATAGAAATCTAATCGTCGCGGCACTCGCATTCAGCGTGCTGCTCGTCGGCACGGCCGCCCCGGCGATCGCCGCCGAGATCATTCCGTTTTTCAAACTTGAAGGCCCGCTGCCCGAGCAGCCGAGCACGAGCGGCCTCGCCGCCCTTCTGGGCGACAAGGCGCCGGCGACGATGTTCGACCTGCTTGAAAAGCTGCGCAAGGCGCGAACCGATCCCAATGTGAAGGCGGTCATCTTTGATGTCGACGGCGCCGCGATCGGGCCGGCGCAGATTGAAGAGCTTCGCGGACAGCTGGAGGCGCTCCGCGCGGCGGACAAGGACGTCTGGGTTTTCTCAGAGGGTCTGAGCAAGGGTTCGCTTCTGCTCGGTTCGGCCGCAAGCACGCTCGTACTGGTGCCGTCGGGCGATGTCGACGTCAGCGGCTTCTACGCAGAGTCGCTCTACTTCAAGACGCTGATGGACAAGATCGGCTTCGAGGCGGACATCATCCACTGCGGTGATTTCAAGTCAGCCGGCGAACCGTTCTATCGAACCGGCCCCAGCGAGGAAGACGAGGCCCAGACCAATCGCCTGCTGGATTCGATTTTCGACATGTGGATTCGGCAGATCGCGAAGAGTCGCCAGATCAAGCCCGAGGAAATGCGCAGCATCGTTGATCGCGGCCTGCTCTCGGCCGAGGAAGCGCTGGAGGCCAAGCTGGTCGACAAGCTGATGTATCGCGAAGACTTCGTGCAGGCGATCGAGAAGCGCTACGGCGATGTCAAGGTGACGCCGAACTACGGCGGCCAGCAGGCGCCCACCATCGACCTCGAAAACCCGTTCGGATTCTTCAAGTTCTTCGGCGAAATCATGAAGGCCCCGACTGCCTCGACCAAGTCCGCCATCGCGGTGGTCTATGTCGAAAGCATGATCACCTCCGGCAAGACCGAGGAAGGCCTGTTCGGCGGCACCTCAAACGCCGGCTCGGATACGGTTCGAAAAGCGATTGCCATGGCGGCCGATGATCCGACCGTGAAGGCGCTGGTCCTTCGCGTGGACTCCCCCGGCGGCTCGGCGCTCGCCAGCGATATCATGTGCGAGGCCGCCAAGCGGTTTAAGGATTCCGGCCGGCCGTTCATCGTCTCGATGGGCAATGTGGCCGCGAGCGGCGGGTACTACGTCTCCGCCCTGGCAGACAAGATCTTCGCGGATCGCATGACGATCACCGGATCGATCGGCGTGGTCGGCGGCAAGATGGTCACCAAGGGTTTCTGGGACTGGGCCGGCATCACGGGCCATGAGTACAAGCGCGGCAAGCACGCCGACATCATGAACACCAACCGGAAATTCAACGAGGATGAGCGGGCTCTCATCACCAAGTACATGTACGACGTTTACGACGACTTCAAGAATCGCGTTCTTGACGGCCGCAAGGACCGCCTCAAGGGCGAGATTGAATCGCTGGCGGGTGGTCGCGTTTACACCGGTGAGCAGGCCATGGATATCGGCCTGATAGACCAGTACGGCGGGTTCTCGGACGCCGTGAAATACGCCGCCGAAGCGGCCGAGATCAGCGACTATGACCTCCGCGTGTTCCCGCCGCAGAAATCTCTCTCGGATATCATCGGGGAGATGTTTGGCGGGAAAGACTCGTCGGACAAGTTCGTTCTAACCAACAAGGGCGCGGGCCTGCGCCTGGCCGGTCAGCCCACCGTCGGGGCGATGCTCGAATCGGTTCGAGCGGTCGACCCGCAGAAGGCCTCCGTGATTGAACAATTCCTGATTCAGATGGAACTCTTCACGAAGGAAAGCGTTCTTATGGTGGGACCGACGACGTTGATGTTGAAGTAGTTTGCGATTCAGGCGGAGCGGGAGGCGGCATTGGTCGCAAATCGTCCGCCGTGGCAAACGGGTAATCGAAATAATCCGCGAACGGCCGGTCAGGTGTCGGCCCGTCGCGGCAAACAGACCCCACTCCACCCTCTGGCCCGGTTGCCTGAGCCCCAATCTCAGGCAATCGGGCCACCCTCTTTCTATAATCCCGCCAAACCCCTACATTCGGCCCAATGATTGACCGGATTTCACAATTCGAACCTCCACTTTTTTTGCGCAAGGCGCGAATCGCGGCCCTGATCATTCTCCTGACGGCGACCGGGTGCAGCGAATCTGAAAAGACCGACAAGCCTGCCCAGAGTCCGTCATCCGTCGCGAAAGGTGAGCCGACCATGTCCCAACCCGCTGATCACACGGACCACAAACACACCAACCGCCTGATCAACGCCACGAGCCCCTACCTGCTTCAGCACGCCCACAACCCCGTCGACTGGTATGAATGGGGGCCAGACGCGATCGAGCGCGCCAGGAAGGAAGACAAGCCCATCTTCCTTTCCATCGGCTACTCGGCTTGCCACTGGTGCCACGTCATGGAACGCGAGAGTTTCGAGAACGAGGACATCGCGGCCGTCATGAATGAACACTTCGTCTGCATCAAGGTCGATCGCGAGGAACGACCCGATCTCGACGACATCTACATGATGGCCACCCAGGCGTTCACCCGTTCCGGCGGCTGGCCGATGTCGGTCTGGTTGACGCCCGATCAGCGGCCGTTCTTCGCGGGAACCTACTTCCCGCCCGAGTCCCGCTACGGCCGCCCCGGCTTCAAGGATGTGCTGCTCTATCTTTCGGGCGTCTGGAAGAACGAGCGCGAGAAGGCGCTCCAGCAGGCGGACGCGCTGACCCAGGCCGTTCATGCACTCACCGCGGTCGACCCCGGCGAGGCTGTTCCCGAATGGGCGATCATCGATCGCACGGCCGACATGTACGCACGGGCCTTCGACGGCGTGAAAGGCGGCCTCAGCGGCGGCGGCACGAACAAGTTCCCGCCGTCGATGGCGATGGACGTCATGCTCCGCGCCTATCACGCCTCAATTTCCGAGGGTGCCGAACCCAAGGCACGACTGCTCGAACTCGTCGAACTCACGCTTGAGAAGATGGCCCACGGCGGCATCTACGATCACCTCGGCGGCGGCATCTGCCGGTATTCGACCGATGTCGACTGGCTCGTGCCGCACTTCGAGAAAATGCTCTACGATCAGGCCCTCGTCTCCGACATTTATCAGAAGGCCTTTCAGCTCACCAAGAAACCGCTGCACGCCTACATCGCCCGCGACATCTACGACTACGTCATCGCCGATCTGCAAGGCCCCGAGGGCGGGTTCTACTCCACGCGCGACGCCGACAGCGAGGGCGTCGAAGGCAAGTTCTACGTCTGGACGCAGGAGGAAGTCATGCAAGCCCTCGGCGCGGCCGACGGCGAGCTCTTCTGCGACTACTACGACGTGACCGCCGGCGGCAACTGGGAAGGCCACAACATTCTCAACATCCCCCGCCCGCTGGAGACCGTCGCCCGGCTTCACGACCTGGAGCCGTCCGCTCTTGAATCACGCCTCAAGGCTGCGGCCAAGAAGCTCTTCAACCTCCGCGAGAAGCGCATCAAGCCTCATCTCGACGACAAGATCCTCGCCTCGTGGAACGGCCTCATGATCGCCAGCATGGCCAAGGGTGCTCGGATCTTCGACGAGCCGCGTTACCGCGACGCCTCGGTGAAGGCCGCCGAATTCGTTCTCACGCAGATGCGTGACGACCGCGGCCGGCTGCTTCGCACGTATCGACATGGCAAGAAGCACACCCTCGGCTACCTCGACGACTATGCCTTCATGATTGAGGCGCTCCTCAATCTGTATGAGACCACCTTTGACCTCCGCTGGCTCCGTGAAGCTGAGCGCCTCAACCAGGACCTGATGACCCACTACCGCGACAAGGAGGCCGGCGGGTTCTTCTACACCGCCGACGACGCCGAGGAGATTCTCGTTCGCACAAAGGGCGCGATGGACAACGCCATCCCATCCGGAAGCTCGGTCCAGCTCCTGAATCTTCAGCGGCTGGCCGTGCTGCTCGATCGCTCGGACTTGGCCGACGCGGCACGCGAGATGGCGGTCACGTTCAGCAACAAAGTCACCGAGTCGCCGTTCAGCTCGGAGCGCATGCTCAGCGCGCTTGATTTCTATCACCGGCGGCCGAAGGAAATTGCATTTGCAGCAAGGGCGGCCGACGGTGAAAATCTGAATCGGTTGGTTCTCGCCGCCTGGCGGACCTACGTGCCGAACGCCGTCTTTGCCGCGCTCGTGGAGGATTCGCCCCACGCCGAGGAGGACGCGAAGCACGTGCCGCTCCTGGCGGGGAAGAAGTCGGTGAACGGCCGCGCGGCGGCGTACATCTGCAAGGACTATGCCTGCAAGGCGCCCGTGACCGACGAAGCCAGCCTGATTGAAGGCATCATGAAGTGAGCCGATACGGCGGCGACAGGGATGCGCCGACCCACCGGCTCTTGAGAATCGAAATGCACAGGAGGCCCGCACCATGACCACTCAATCTGCAACATCACTCAGAAAATTTCGTCTGACCATTACGGCCTGCGCCGTGCTGGCTGCACTGCTCGTCATCGGCCGAAGCGCGTCACTACTCGCCCAGAGCGCTGACGATCCGCCGGCGGCAGAAAAGAAGTCGGATTCGAAGACTTGCGGCAGCCCAGATCAGGCGAAGTCCGATGAGACCACGAAATCGGATGTGGAAGAGTCCTCAACCGTGGAAAAAGCCGACAAGAAACCGGCCAAGTCCGCCGACGATCCGGAGCCGCGCCGCGAACCCTCCCAGACCGAAATCCTCCGTGAGCTTCAGCGTCAGAGCCGCAAGGAAATGAAGACCCCCATCAAGACCGGTGTTCCCGGCGAGACGCCGAAGAAAGTTGAACTTCCCCCCGGCAACGCGATCGCACCGCTCCAGGACAAGCTCCTCCCCGACGGCTCACGCATCGTCGACCGCCCGGGCCGCCTGACGCGAGACGGCGACAGCTTCCTCTATTCCTTCGAAAGCCGCGGCGAGGGCCTGGCCGATCGGCCGATTCGCCTGCTCCCCAACCGGCTTCTTGAGAACATGGAGATGTACTCCGAGAACGGCCAGAAGCCGATCGTCTTCATCGTCAGCGGTGAAATCACCGAGTACCACGGCGCCAACTACTTACTCGTTCAAAAGCTCCTTGTCCGACCCGATACCGGAAATCTTCGCTAGCGTGGCACGCCAGTTGTAGGTCTATTCAACGCCCCGTATCATTGAGGCCTGACGGCTCAGTCGGCCGCAGTTCGGGGTCGATTTCGCTGCGCCTGGTTCACCGGTCAGAAGATGCCGTTCGCGGGTGCGTGATGAATCGCACAGCGATTGGAACGAATACAGGTAACAGTCCAAAACGATCCGCACTCGATACAAGGAGCCTTGTCTTATGGCGGAAATGAATCCGTTCAAGATCGCACAGCAGCAGCTCGACGAATGCGCGAAGAAGCTCGGCCTCGATCCGGCCACGCATGAACTTCTTCGCTGGCCGCAGCGCGAGTTTCATTACACCATTCCGGTCAAGCTGGACAGCGGCCGAACGAAGATCTTTCACGCTTACCGCGTTCAGTACAACAGCGCCCGCGGCCCGACCAAGGGCGGCCTGCGCTGGCACCCGGATGAGACCATTGACACGGTTCGCGCGCTGGCCGCGTGGATGACGTGGAAGTGCGCTGTCGTCAACATTCCGCTCGGCGGCGGCAAGGGCGGCGTCACCTGCAACCCGAAGGAAATGAGCGAGGGCGAGAAGGAACGACTCGCCCGCGCCTACATCCGCGCGGTCGCCCGTGAGCTCGGCGTTCACAAGGATGTGCCCGCGCCCGACGTTTACACCACGCCGCAGATCATGGCGTGGATGATGGATGAGTTTGAAGTCATTCACGGCGAAAGCCATCCCGGCATGATCACCGGCAAGCCGATTGCCATCGGCGGCTCGGAAGGTCGCGGCGATGCGACAGCCCGCGGCGGCGTCTATTGCGTGCGCGAAGCCGCGAAGAAGATCAAGCTTGACGCCGGCAAGGCGACCTACGCCATCCAGGGATTCGGCAACGCCGGTCAGTTTGCCGCGACGCTTCATCCCGCGATTCTCGGCGGCGGCACGCTGCTGGCCGTCAGCGATTCGCGCGGCGGCATTGTCAACAAGCACGGCCTCGATCCCGACGCCGTCGTCAAGTACAAGCTCGAAACCGGCAAGCTCGAAGGCTT
>CALLKH010000259.1 GCA_938008425.1 uncultured Planctomycetaceae bacterium
CACACACGACTAACAATACAAAGGCGGCACAACCGGTCAGCGACAAGACGAGCACGACGCAGGCGGAGTCGAAGAAATCGAAACAGGAACCCGCGAAGACGACGATCGCACCAGCGCCCGCGGCGCCTGCGGCGCCTGCCTCTCACACCCAGGGCGTTTACTCGAACGTCGAAAAACAATTCAACGCCGCGGCCGATCTCATGGGCCTCGACAAGAACGTCCGCAAGATTCTCGGCACGACCAAGAACGAAATCGTCGTTCACTTTCCCGTGCGACTGGACCTGCCCGACACGATCGAGACCTTCACGGGTTATCGCGTCCAGCACAACGACGCGCTGGGGCCCTTCAAGGGTGGGCTTCGGTACCATCCGGAGGTCGACATCGACGAGGTCCGGGCGCTGGCAACGTGGATGACGTGGAAGTGCGCCATCGCCGGCCTTCCGTTCGGCGGCGCCAAGGGCGGCATCCAGATTGATCCTTCTCACTACTCGAGACCCGAATTGGAGCGCATCACCCGGCGGTTCGCCTTCGCCCTCGGCGAGAACATCGGCCCGGAGTATGACATCCCCGCGCCGGACGTGAACACCAACGCCCAGATCATGGCGTGGTTCATGGACACCTATCTCTCGACCGTGCCCACGCACGAGCGACAGAAGAATATTCACGTCGTCACCGGCAAACCGGTCGAATCCGGCGGCAGCCTCGGCCGCGACAAGGCGACCGGCCAGGGCGTCGTCTACTGCATTCAGTGCTGGGCGGAAGACCGCGGCCTCGACATCAAGGACCTCACCTTCATGGTCCAGGGATTCGGCAACGTCGGCTCATGGACCGCCAGAATCCTCTGTGAACTCGGCGCGAAGCTGGTGGCTGTCGAGGATGTCTCCGGCGGCACGCGAAACACCGAAGGCCTCGATCCGAACGAGCTGATCAAGTACATGGCCGGCCGCAAGGGCGTTCGCGGCTATCCCGACGGCGAGTTCGTCGATCACATCATGTTCCTCAAGACGCCCGTGGACATCTTCATCCCGGCGGCGATGGAGAACCAGATCACAGGCGAAACGGCCCACTGGCTCGACGTGAAGCTGATCGCCGAGGGCGCGAACGGCCCGACCAACACCGACGGTGACGCGGTGCTTCAGCAGCGCAAGATCGATTTGATCCCGGATATTCTGTGCAACTCCGGCGGCGTCATTGTCAGCTACTTCGAATGGCTGCAGAACAAGCGCAGCGAATCCTGGGAGCTGGAAGAAGTCGATCGCAAGCTGCGAAAGAAGATCGTCGCGGCATATGAGCGTGTTCGCGCGACGGCCGGCGAATTCACCACCGACGCCCGCACGGCGGCCTACATCGTGGCGCTGCGACGGCTGGAGAAGGTGTACCTTGAGCGCGGCATTTTCCCTTGATTTCATCCGCCGCTTGTGCAGGGGCGGCAATCGAAATCGTTCTGAAAAAAACAAGCGGCCCGGTTGAGCAAATCCTCAAACCGGGCCGCTTTCATTTCAGAATCAAAACTGAATCCACCCCGACTATATCCGGAGCGAACTGCTTCCGATCAGCCGCCTTTTGAGGCGTCATGCACTTCAACGCCCGGCGGCGGGGTGAACTTGAATCGCTCCGCCGGGATGTCGGCATCGACCTTGAGATCCGTGATGGTCATGGAGGTTGTGACCTTGCCCTTCGGATCGTAGGTGGTGCTCTTGAGCACCATGCCGGTTGCCTTGTCGTAGCAGGTGACGCTCTTGCCGATGTATGCGAGGGAAGGATCCGTCGGTGTCATTTCAAGCGTCCAGCATGGCTTGCCATCGACCGTTTCGTCCGGAAGCGCTTTGTACGCGTACATCTTCTCCGTGTCCTTGAAACCCTTCTCAGGGTTGAAAACCGCTTCGGAATTGGACTGATCGCGCTTCTGCTTGATGACGTGCTTGCTGTCGGCCGCCTCGCTGTAGTTATAGATGAATTCGCCGTCGTCCACGATGATCATCTTGGAGTCGGTCTTGGTCTCATTCCCTCCCATGACCATGATCGACTTGGACGTCATCTCCATGCGGGAGAGAATCTTGTCGCCCTTTCGCATGTATTCCAACGTGCCCTCGGTCGTCGACTTCGTTGAGAGGTTCGGATCGGTGGTCTCGGAAACAGACTTCATCTTGTATGAAATCGTCTTCAGCTTCGAAACCTTGGCATGAATCTGCTTCTTGATCTCATCCGCGCTCTCAGCGCGAACCGGACCATTCGACACGGCAACAAAGGCCGCCGCCAACATGACTGCTCCAATGAATCGTCTCATCCCAGTTTCCTTTCTTTTCCAGTGCCGCTCGCGCACGCCGATGGCCGCGGCGGTTCTGATACAATACGCAAACACTTCACACAGAATACGTAAACGGGGTCGAAAGTCCTCAGTCATTCGCCTCAAACGGGGCGATTCGGATCATAACGCCGATCGCCCCGCTTTTGAATGCCGGCCGCGGGGGATAGAATCATGGGCCTACGGCCGTCTCGCCACGACCGCCCGTCTGGCGACTCGGCGGCGGAGATCAAGAAAACATGAGCGATATCGACCCCACTGAGGCGACACGCGCCCTGAACGACCTCGGCGCTGGCGATCGATCGGCGGCGGAACGCCTGATTCCTTACGTCTATGCCGAATTGCGTGCGCTGGCGGGAAGCTACTTTCGCGGCCAGCGGGCCGATCACACCCTTCAGCCGACCGCCCTCGTTCACGAGGCCTTCGTGCGGCTGATCGACCAGACCGGCGTGCAATGGAAGAGCCGGGCGCACTTCATGGCCGTCGCGGCGACCGCCATGCGGCAGATACTGACCGACCATGCTCGCAAGACAAACGCACTCAAACGCGGCGGCGATCAACGGCGGGTGCAGCTCACCGACGGGCTCGCCATCATCGGCGGACGTGACATCGATCTCGTCGCACTGGACGAATCGCTCAGCAAGCTCGCCGAGGTCGACCCGCGCAAGCACCGAATCGTCGAGCTTCGTTTCTTCGGCGGGCTCACCGTTGAGGAAATCGCCGAGGTGCTCGACGTGTCGCGATCAACGGTCGAAAGCGACTGGCGCGCCGCCCGCGCCTGGCTCGGCGTTGAACTGAAGAAGTAAGTTTCGGGCCGAATTGAATATGACATGGACTCCAAACTTTTCTTCCGGGTGATGAGCGTCTTTCAGGAAGCGTGCAACCTGGAGGAGCCCGCGCGCTCCCGGTTTCTCGATGAGGCCTGTGCCGGCGCGCCCGACATTCGCCGCGAGGTGGAAGCCATGCTCGCGGTCGACGCCGAAGCTTCCGCGCCCATCGATGTCGCGGGCGCGGGCGCCCATCTGCTCGCAGCCCATCTGGCGATCGAATCCGCTGCCGACGAAGATCCGGGACCTGGCATTCCGTCCGGTCCTTCCTCTCCGCTGACGGATGAGCTGTTCGCCGATCAGTACCGGATCATCCGACTGCTCGGCGAAGGCGGCATGGGCCGCGTCTATGAAGCCGAGCAGGCGAGGCCGCGTCGAATCGTCGCCCTGAAATTGATCCGACAGGGCCTCGACTCCGCAGGCGTGCTGCGCCGATTCGAACACGAGGCCCACATCCTCGGCCGGTTGCAGCACTCCGGCATCGCGCAGATTTACGAAGCCGGCTACAGCAAAGGCCCCGGCGGCAGCCAGGCCTTTATCGCGATGGAGTACGTCAACGGCCCGCCGCTGACCGAATACGTCGAATCACGCGAGTTGAACTCACGCGAACGGCTCCAGCTCATGATCCGCGTGTGCGACGCGGTGCAGCATGCGCATCAGCGCGGGATCATCCATCGCGACCTCAAGCCGGGAAACATTCTCGTGGTCGACAACGACGACGGTTCCACGACGCCCGCCGGCGAAGGCTCGCGCGGCGGCGAACCCGCCAGTCGGTCCGGCCGGTCCGGCTCGATGAGCGAAAGCGACCGCGTCGGCCAGCCCAAGGTCCTGGACTTCGGGGTCGCCCGCGCGGCCGATGCGGAACAGCAGCTCACCACGATGCACACGATGTCGGGCCAGCTTGTCGGCACGCTGGCCTACATGAGCCCCGAACAAGTCGCGGGCGAACCCGACCAGATCGATGTTCGCTCCGACATCTACGCGCTCGGCGTCGTCATGTACCAGGTTCTCACCGGTCGCCTCCCCTTCGACATCAAGTCGAAGTCGATTCCCGAGGCGGTCATGGTCATTCGCGACGCCGAGGCGCCGACGCTTTCATCCATTGACATCATCTATCGCGGCGACGTCGAGACGATCGTCGCCAAGGCACTCCAGAAGGACAAGGAACGTCGGTACCAGTCCGCCGCGGAACTGGCGGACGACATTCGGCGGCATCTGGCGGGCGAGCCGATTTCAGCAAAGCGCGATTCGGCCATGTACATCCTTCGCAGCCGGCTCCGCCGATATCGGCTCTTCCTCGGGGCGTCCGCGGTGTTCGCCCTGCTGGTCATCGGCTCGGTCATCTGGCTCAGTGTGCTGTACCGGCGGCAAGGCCGTCTGCTCGACGCCGTCGAGGAACAGCGCGATCGCGCCATGATCGCAAGCCGAATCGCGAACGAGCGACTGACCGAGGCCAACGAAGCGCGGGAGCACGAGCAACAGGAGCGGGATCGCGCGGAACGTGCGGCGGATCGCGCCGAGAGCGTGAATGCGTTTCTCCAGGAGATGCTCGCATCGGTCGATCCCATGCTGGCGCGCGGCCCGGAATTGTCGGTTCGCGAACTGCTCGATCAATCGGCCGAGCGCATCGAATCCGGCTCACTGAAGGATGAGCCGGATATCGAGGCCGAAACGCGTCTGACCATCGGCCGGGCCTACCTCAGGCTCGAAAAATTCGAGAAGGCGAAGCACCACATCGAGCGTGCGCTGGAAATCAATCGAACGCTTTATCCGGACGACAGCGTTCACACCGCGGAGAGCATTGCCGAACTTGCCGAAATCGAACGGGCGAACGGCGATATGCGAAGCGCCGAGGAGCACTCCCTTGAAGCAGTCGAGATGTTCCGCCGGCTCCACCGACGCACGCGCATGTTCGCCATCGCGCTGAACATCCGCGGAATGACGCTCGTTCAGACCGCCCGGTACGCCGAGGCCGAGGAGTATCTCAAGGAAGCCATGGCCGTCTGGGTCGAGGTGCGGGGAAAGGATCACATCGAAGTCGCCGGCGCCAAGCAGAATCTGGGCATGCTCTACATGGCGTCGGGGCGCGAAACCGAGGCAGAGAAGCTGTTCGAAGAATCGGCCGAGGTGTTTCGGTCCAGGCTCGGGCCATCCCACCCCTACGTCGGCATCGCGATGAACAACCTGGGGGCGATTGCCTTCCGGCGCGGCGACATCGACGCCGCCGAGAGGCTGCTGACCGGGGCGCTCGAGATCAGACGGGGGTTCTTCGGCCCCGACAGCACGGAATACATAGATGGACTCTCCAATCTCGGACTGATTGCGACCACGCGCGGCGACCATGCTCTCGCCGAGAAGCACTATCGCGAGGCGCTGGAGATCGAACGCAAGGTGCTGCGCGCCGGGCATCCCAATATCGCCCGGACGCTTGAAAAGCTCGGCATGCTGCTCCAGTCGGTCGGCCGACTCGATGAAGCCGAGGAGTACTATCGCGAAGGGCTGGATATTCGAAGAACATCGCTCGGCGAAGACAGCCCGGAAGTCGCCACGGATCTCAGCAACCTGGCGTCGCTCTACGCCGATCGCGGGCTCTTCGACGAAGCCGAAAAGATGCACCGACAGGCGCTGGACATTCGCCGACAGTCCCTGCCCGACGGTCATCGCGATATTTCATCCAGCCTCGCCATGCTGGCCTCCACTCTTGTCAATCTAGGGCGGTACGAGGACGCCGAACCCCTGGCCCGCGAGAGCCTCGAAATCCGTTCCCGTGTTTACCCGGGGCACTGGCTTCATGCCTCCGCGGCGACACGTCTCGGAGCGGTCCTGATCGGCCTGGAGAAATACGAGGAGGCCGAGAAGCTGCTCCAGCAGGGACACGAAATCATCTCTGACATGCCCTACGTTCCGCCCGCGCAGCGCGAGGAGGCGATGTATCAGCTCATCTCGCTTTACGAATTCTGGGGGAAACCCGAACAGGCCTCCGAGTGGCGTGCCAAACTCGATGCGTTCAAGGAGACGACCTCACAGCCGGCCGTCGAAAGTCCATAGCGTCGCTCGCACGCCGTCGGCGGAATAGCTCTTCGCGGCGCGCCGGCTTTCCGACAGATCGAGCATTCGGTCTTTGGCCATCCAGTCCGTGGTCAGCGTCCAGATGCGAACCCTGGGACTGATTCCCCCGATTGTTGATTCAAGTCCAGCGTGCCGAAGACTTAGACTTGCGGACCCCGGCCCGGACCTCCCACCAGACGCATGTTCCTGAAGCGCAGGAGCGGGGTACTCAATCCATGAGGCCGGATCACCCGAGTAGCCCGCGCGCCATGCGTAAGCGCGAAGCGGACCGAACCCGTACTCGGGATAATTCTCCTGCCGCTGCTGAATGAAAACATCTCCGGCGCGCAACTCTCCTTTAATCTGTTCATAGAGTGATCGCCAATCCGCACGACCGCCGGGTGAGACCAGCAGATGCACCGACACCGCCAGCGGCACGCCGAGGAGACCGAGGAAAGCGAGCCGTCGCGCGCGTCGCATCAACTGCACGACTCCGGCCGCAAACAGGGGCGTCAGCGCAGGGACAACCACCAGCAGGTATTTCTTGTGCATCAGGTTCGCGTGCAACACGACCGACAGGACGGCGTAGATCAGCGGCGTCGCGATCGCAAAGAGGGTGAACAGCCGTCTCGATCCCTCGCCCCACCACGCCCGCGGCGTCCGCGCTGAAGCGAGTAGCACAATCAAACCGGCGGCGGCCGCGAGATAGATGGCGTATCGATGCGACGCTGCAACCTGGTCAAAGCCGATTCCGAGCGGCGACAACTCGACCACGCGCGAGAAGAAGCCGTTGATCAGGCTCCCGGACTCGCCGATCGCGTGCACGCCCTCATGGTCGGCGAAGTATGAAACGCGGAACATGTAATATGGAATGGCGAGCGCACCGCCGATCAGCACAGCGATCGCGGATCGCCGCGAATTTGCGTCACGCTTCATTTCGATGACGGTATGAAGAAGCACCGCGAAAGGGGCAGCCAGGCCGAATCCGTCGATGTGGGCCGACAGCGCGACGGAGATCGCGAGAATGAAAAACGACATGAGCGATCTGCGATTTCGCGCAAGGAAGTACGCCGCAAGCACCGCGACCGCCAGGCACTCCGCCAGCGCATAGGCTCGGGCCTCGAAGGCATAGCGGACATTGATGGGGAGCACGGCGAAGAGCGCGACCGACAACACGCGCAGCCGCGACTCCATTCCCGCGAGCCGCAGCATCGCCGCGAAGAGCAGCAGCGAGGCCGTCGAGAAAACAGCCGAAGGGAGCCGAAATGCCCAGTCGGCGTGGAAGAACCATTCAGGCAGCGCGCGGTAGAGGAAATAATACGAAAGCGGATGCGGATCGAGTCCCGAAATGGCAAGCACGCCATTCGGGGCGGTCGCCGTGTGAAAGGTCCACGCCTCATCCTCCCAGAGCGGCTTCGATTCTAGACCGGAAAATCGAAGTGCAATCCCCAGCAAGATCGCCAGCGCCAGCCAGAGTCGGGTGCGTTCGGTCGACGACGCGGCCGGTGAACCGAAACGCTCAAGATCGCCGGCAGAGTTGGTGTTGGAAGTGATGGCGTCCATGATGCGGAGAATCAATGCGAATCCGAAGAAGTCTTCGGATCGCCGTCTGACGGCCGATCCGGCATCACGTCGACGGCCGAATCAAGATCGAACAACTCGTATGCGCCCTCCCTGCAATCGGCCAGTTTCCTGAATCGTGATGCCACCATTTCGCGCAGGCCGTCGCGATTCAGCTCCTCATCTCTCGCCACCCAGTACCGGGCGCCGCGCCGTCGATACTGTTCCAGCGACTTCATGGTCAGACCGTGTCGCGGATAGTTGAAGCCCTTGCGATCCATCCATGCGAATATCATCGGCTCATTGTAGGCCACCGGGCGACCGAACTCGTCCACGGCCTCGCCGCCGCGCACCAGGATTCGCTCTGACGCGGGCACGTACTCCGCAAGCTGCATCGCACATTTTCGCATCTCGATAAGTTCATCATGGTGGTCGCGCCGATGAATCGCCACGCCGGTCGCGTACGCCAGCATGCCGATGACGCCGACGCCCAGCAGGCCGCCGATCCACTGACCTCGCGGCAACTGCGATGAACCTTCAGACGTGTGAACAGCATCGACGAGTACCGAGAACCCGCCGCCCATCAGTAGGCAGGCCGCGGGAACCGACAGACAGTGATAATACGACGCCCAGTCGTCGCCCGACGTTCCGCCCGCGACCAGGTAGAAAGCCAGCGCCGCACCGTACCACGCCCATGCCAGGCTGACTCCCCGGCGCCGAAATCGCGTCGCCGCCAGGACCAGCAACCAGCCGATCGGCGTCAGTACCGCCAGCGCTTCCCACTTGAGAATGCCCCAGAGAAACTCCGGCGGCGTGAACATCTGCCAGCTGATCCAGTGGCTCTCGTTCGAGACGCCAAGCGAATTGCCGTAGAGCCGCCAGAATTGCTTGGCCCACAGAAACCACGCCAGCGGCGGACCGACTGCCACGACCGCAGCGAGATAATTGATCGGCCGCTTAAACGCACGTGTACCCTGTTCACGCAGAAGTGCAAACGCGAGCACCAGTCCCATTGCGGCCGCCGGCGCTTTCGCGAGAACTGACACCGCGAGCAACAAGGCCGCAGTGAGCAAACGGCCAGAACTCGGCGCGCGACGCCACCGCTCGATCGCGCACGCCGTCGCGACGCAGCCGAGCATCATGAGCGGTTCGGGCTGCATCGCGTTACCGAGCCTGATCAGAAGCGGATTCACGGCGAACGCCGAAATGGCGAACACCGCCCCGGCCGGCGGGAGCAGTCGTCGCACGAGCCCGACGAACAGCATCAGGGTTGCGAGTGAACACGCGGCTGCGAAGAACCGCATGTAGTTCTCCTGATAGCCCAGGAGCCGCCCCGCCGCGGCGCCGAGCCACGGCAGCACGGGCAACTCCATCTCGACGTAGCCCGGCGAGTCGGCGTTCCAATCCACCTGCGGATATAAAATGTTCAGGCTGCCGCGAAAGAAATTTCGCGAGATCTGAAGGTAGTCCGCGGCGCGCCATGCGTTGGACAGCCGGTGGTCAAACGGCCGTCCGGCGTCCGCGACGCGCAGGAAGGCGCCGACAACGACGATCGCCGCCAAGGCCCAACGCGTCGATCGCGCACCGGCGCTCATCGACGCGAATGAAGTCTCCGAGATGGCGACGGCCTCGGACATACCATGGACTTTCCAACAGTCGAAAAGGCCGCCGTCGACGTTCGCGACGGCGCCTCGAAATCAAGTCATCGAAATGTGACAGCCGCAACCGACCCGATATTCACGCGCCGACGACGAACTCCGGTCGTCGTGACGCCCGGCGAGAGAATGACGTTGAATCCGACAGGAGTGCGGAGACTGCATCGTCCGCGAGCTTCACGCTCGTATTCCACGACGTCACCATCGGATATGCCTGCGCGGTCGTGGCGAGATAGAGACGTGCATTCTCGACGCGCGCCGCGGGGCGCGCCCGTAGATAGCCCTTGGTCCAGACGGGCTCAACGTGCGGCGCCCGAAAGACCCAGGCGGTTTCCACATCGCTCGGCCGAAAGCCGGGATAGAGTCGGGCGAGTCCCGACTTGGCGCTTTCAATCAACTCGCGATCCGGCGTGTTGTACGTCGCGCTCGACGCGCCGCAGTAGTTCATCAGGTATACAAGATGCCGCCCGCCGATCCACTCCGGCCGGATGACGTGCGTCGTTTCGACGACGCCCTGAAAATCAAGCTTGCTGTCAACCACGGCGGTCCAATAGTGCCGGTCGAGGCGGTTCTTCAATGAAAGCAGTACGTTCACGACGCCCTGGTACTCCAGCTCCGGCAGCGGAATGCGCGGCGCGAGCTTCGCATCCGCCAGGCCCCGCAGAATCGGCAGGGGCAGTGTCGAGATCACGGCATCATAGTCGCCCTCGCAACCGCTCCCCGCGATTCGAACGCCGTCAACGATCTCCCAGAGACCAACCGCGCGGGCATTCAGCCGAATCTCGCCGCCGGCCGCCTGGATGGCTTCCGCGAGCGCGTCGGTGATGACCGACAGTCCGCCCTGGATCGCCGCCTTCACCTCATCGCCGCCATTCTTCTCACGATTCAGCGTGTTCCAGACCCAGTAGGCCGGAACACGGTTTCGCAGATCGCCGAACTTGGCCGTCAGAAGCGGCTCCCAGATGGCCGCGTACACGCGCGGACCGAAGAGGCCGCGAAGCCACTCGTGGGCGAGCACGTTGTCCAACGGCTCGCCATGGCGCTTCAGCTTGGTGATGTAGAGCGCCGCGAGACCGGTTCGAATTCGATCGGCGAATCCGAGCGCCTTGAATCGAAGCAGGTCCATCGGCGTGTTGAAGGGATAGTGCTTCCCGCGCACGACGAAACCCATCGTCGTTTGTGTCCACTCCAGCCGGCTGGTGAGGTCCAGTTCCTCGATCAGCCCAAGCAGATGCTCATCACTGTCAAGAATGACGTGATAGAAGCGGTCGAGGCGATGGCCTTCATGCTCGAACCACGTGCCGAGCCCGCCAAGCCGATCCGACGCTTCGAGCAGCGTCACGTCGTGCCCCTTGCGCGCCAGCCGATAGGCGGCCGTGAGTCCCGCGATGCCGCCGCCGAGTACTGCAACGTTCATGACAATCCCCCCTGCTGCGTCGCACGCCCGCGCCCAAGAAGCGAGCCGGCGATGAAGACGCAGTGATCGACGATGGACCTGACGATGGGCATCTTGGATTCGCCGTGCTGCCGCTCGGTGAGAACGAGCGGAAACTCGACGATCCTGTAGCCCTTGCGATGGGCGCTGATGAGCACTTCGGTGCAGCTCAAGAAGCCGCGACTCGTGGGCATGATGTTTTCAAGAATTTCCCGCCGGTAGATGCGAAGCAGGCAGGAGAAGCTGTACAGGTTTGACCAGAAGGCGATTCGATAAAGCAGCGAGAGATTTCGACTGAGAAAAAGCCGGAACCAGGTGATATTCTCAACTTTTCCCTTCGGATGAAACTCGGACCCGGTGACGACATCCACGCCCGGCTGCATCAGAGGCAGCATCTCGACGAGATACATCGGGTCGTAGGTGCAATCGACGTCCATGATGGCGACGAATTCGCCGGCCGCCTCGCGAAAGCCCGTCGCAATCGCCCCGCCGAGTCCGCGATTCACCTCGTGCCGCACGACGCGCGCAGGCATCAGGTCCGCGGGCATGCTTTCAAGGACTTCGGCCGTGCGATCCTTGCTGCCGTCATCGACGAATAGAAAGTCCAGCGCGACGGTCTGGCCAAACGACCGCTTCACCTCCCGCAGCCGATCAAACAGCGGCGGCAGGGCTTCTTCCTCGTTGTAGCACGGCAAGATGAGTGTGAGTGTCTGCATGATGACGTTACTTCCCCCTGAAGGCTTCGTCGCGCGGTCTGCGACGATCGAAGCCCGCAATCTCATGGGCCATCGATTCCAGCGTCATGAGCCGGAACGAGCGGCCGAATCGATCCAGCATCTCCGCCACGTCGGTAGACTTCTCCTCGACGCCTCGATTCATTCCGGGATGCACGCTGAATCGCGGATCGACGCCCGCGTCCTCCAGCCCGACCAGTTCCACGGCGTGAAAATGAAAGTTGAGCGGCACACTGAAGCGATCCAGCCAGTCTATTGACCGCCGGAAGAGCCCCATGCCCGTCATGTGGGCCCAGGTGCCGTAGAACGGAAGTCGCGAAAGCGGCAACGCCGACAGCGGCAGTTCGATCAGGCCGTCGGATGCCGCATCGCCGGTCAGACCGCGGCCCTTCCGCCATGGGCTCGTCACGAGCGGCCTGAACGGCCGCAGTGATGCCAACAGATGGGCATACGACCCCGGCCGAACCTCCCACCTGCGAAGGCGTGATTTCAGGAGCACCGCCAGATCAATGAGCGGCGCGGCGATCGACGGATGAACCGAGGAATCGTAGCGATAGCCCAGTTCCCGAAGGAGTGCCATCGTCTTCGGACAGATGTCGTAACACGGCGCCCGGAAGCCGACGATCGGTTTTTCCGCGAGGTTCGAGAGAATCTCATGCGCCGATGTCACCTCGCGGCGGCGCTCGCCTTCGGAGAGCGCCGAGAGCCGGCGCGGATGCGTCAGCGTGTGATTGGCGATCTCGTGACCCATTGCGGCTGCCCGCCGAAGAATCGCGGCATGCTCGGGGACCTCGGCGTCGCGGGCAATGACGAAGATCGTCGCCCGGATGCCGCGCTCGGCGAACAGATCGAGAAACCGCGCGAGCCCCAGCGTGTACACCGGGTCCGGCGTCCGGCCGGCCTCGAATCCGTAACCGCCCGCGTAGTCCGCGAGCGTGTCCATGTCGATATTGACCGAGCCCGGCTTCAGACCGACCCGCGTCGGCGCGTGCGGTGCTCTAACCGGGGCCGACGCCTCGGCCTCGGCGATCGCACGTCGCGCCAGGATGTTGTCGATGGTCATCATGAGCATTCACACGGGCCGCGTCGGCCGAGTTTCGCGTCAGTCAGGTACGGTGCGTGCCGAGCTTTTCTTCGCGCTACTCCGCATCCTCCTTGAGCGATCGCAGAATCGTCGTCGCGATGAGGTCGACGACGCTTTCGTCGTACCGCTCGTTCCAGCCGATGCAGAGCAGGTGGTTGAGTCCGTCGACCGCACCGGGATAGAACGCCCGGTCGTATCGAAGCTCGATTCCGCCGCGGCGGCACTCGTACGTGAACGGAAATCCGCTGCCGCCGAACATCTTTCGATTCCTGAGAAACCCGTATTCAAACGCGAGCTTCTGCGTATAGCGCGGCGCGGTTCGGGCGCCGATCCTGCGAAGCGCGTTCGACATGCGATCCAGAACGGCGCCGGTCAGCGGCTCGACGATTCGAATCGAATACCGCCAGTACACATGCGCACACTCTTCCGAATCCGGCGGGCAGATGATGCCCTCAACGGGCGCCAGCCGCGCCGTCAATCGCGCTGCGAGTTCCCGCCGTCGGGCGACAAATTCGTCCAGCCGCGGCAGCTGCGCCATCGTGACGGCCGCCTGCAACTCGGTCATGCGATAGTTGAGCGCGAGGAACTCATGATCCGGCTGGGCGTCGCCGAAACCCCAGCCCTTGTCGTGAAAGAGCTTGATAAACCGGGCGCGGGCCTCGTCGCGCGTCACGACCAGGCCGCCCTCGCCGCAGGTGATGTGCTTGCCCTGCTGAAGGCTGAAGCAGCCGATATCACCGATGGTGCCGACCTTGCGGCCCTTGTCGGTGGCGCCAAAGGCCTGCGCGGCGTCCTCGATGACGAGTATGCCGTGCTTCTTCGCCAGCGCCATGATCGGATCCATGTCGCACGCCAGGCCGAAGAGATGTGTCACGATGATCGCCCGCGTTCGAGGCGATATCCGGGCGGCGATCGTCTCGGCCGTCACGTTGCAGGTCACGGGGTCCACGTCGGCGAAGACCGGAACCGCGCCCTGGCACAGAATCGGCATCACCGCGCCCATGTCGGTGATCGGCGACGAAATGATCTCGTCACCCGGCTTCGGATCGACCGCCGCAATCGCGCAGTGCAGCGCCGCGGTGCCCGACGCGACAGCCGTGCAGAACGGCATGCCGCACCATTCGGCGAACGCCTTCTCCAGCGCCGGCGTCACCTTGCCATACTGACTGATGAGCACGCCGCGATCCAGCACCTCGCGAAGCAGTCGAATGTCATCCTCGCCGAAGGATCGCCCCGACGCGTCGGCGTCATTGGGCACCATGGTCATCGGGCTGGTCAGAATGCTGTTGCGAATGGCCGTCATTTTGTCTTCCCCCCTGTTGCGGGCCACGTCCTCGCGCCGCCCGTGGTTCGTGCAGAATTCATTATTCGAATGGTCCGGGACCGGCGCGAATCAGGAAATTCGAGCGCCGAATAATCCGCGCCTACTCAATCACCGGCGCGAGACATCTCGGACGTTCCCATGCCCCCGTTTCAACGGATCGATACGCCGCCTCGCAAACCGCCACGGCCGAGAATCCATCATCGAACACCGCGCTCGCCGACGACCGTCCGCCCGCGAAAGCGACGAAATTGGCGAGCACTGCCTGCCAGATATCAACGCCCTCGGCGGCCGCATGCCGGCAGAGTTTTCGCTGCGCGTCGAACGCCTGCATTTCGTAGCCGAGACGCGCGTAGCCCTCGGTTCCATAGACTTCCAGAAGCGGACCCATCGGCGCCGGGGATTCCCAGCTGACATAGACATTGGCCGACGCCCCACAGGCGAGTTTCATATCGAGCGAGGCCGTCTCCTCCACCGCCAGCCCGCGCGAGCCCGCGCCCAGTGTGGCGCAGATTTCTTCAACAGGACTGACGATGAACTGGCACAAATCGACGATGTGAACGCCGTTGTCGAGCAGCACGCCGCCGCCTGAGAGCGCGGGGTCGCTGAACCAGCGGCCGGTCATGTCGGCGTCGGATGCGGCCGTTCCGCGCACGTGTGTGATTCGTCCAAGCTCGCCGGCCGCGATCATGTCGCGCAGCATCGCGGCGCCCGACAGGTGCCGGAACTTGAACGCACACATGAGCAGTTCTGAGCGGGGAATGGTGAGGCAGTCGTCGCTGTCGACCGCCAGCGGCTTTTCGCAGAGGACGTAAACCCCGCGCTCCAATGCGGCGATCACGATCCGGGCATGTGT
>CALLKH010000260.1 GCA_938008425.1 uncultured Planctomycetaceae bacterium
ATGGGATGACCACCAGCGCCGTCGGAAGCACGAGAAATCGATGACGGATCGTGGGCGTGAGCCGCCGGTCCAGCGCATCTGACATCACCGCCAGCGCCGCCGCCGCCGCGAGATGCAAACCAAGGATCGGCAGATACATGTACCGATCCGCCGCGAGAAATCGGCGCGCCGACGAGGTGGCCATGTAGGGCGCGAGCAGAATCAGAAACGCGACGATGCTGGCCGTCGCGAGGGGAACCCGTCGTCGCAGCAGAAACGCGATAACGATCAGCACGATGATTTCGCCGATGGCCAGTGCGCATTCCGGCGACGCCACCTGGATTCCATCGGGCGGCGGCACCCACGGCGAAAGACCGAGCGGCGCGAAATAGTTTTCGAGGTAGTACCGAAAGGCGAGAAGCGTCTGAACCATCGGCGACGTGTCGAATTCGGCCTCATCCATGACGAAGCCGGCGCGGCGCGTCGTATACATCGCGAAGAGCGACGCACCGACGGCCATGATCAACAACGCACCGTAGGTCCACCGCCTTCGCTTCGCCCAGGGTTTTCCGCAATCGGCAGACCATTCGAACCAGGCCGCTGCGATCGGCACAGACGGCATGACTTTCGAAGCGAGCGATGCCGTCCAGAACAGAATCGGCAAGGCCGGCCGAGGTTGAGCGTGCGTCGAAGCGAGGGAGACGCTCCCGGATTCCGGATCGCGCCGCAGGCTGATGCAGGCCAGCATGGTTGCCATCGCAAATGCCGCCGCGAGCAGCATCATTCGCCCCGAGACCCACGCCACGGTTTCCACGGCGAAGGGATGGCACGCGAACATCAAACCCGTGAGCAGCCCGACGACCGGCCGCCGCGACAGCCGCCAGCCGATCGCCGCGGCGAGCATGGCATTGACCGCGTGAAGCAGCACATTGGTCAGGTGAAAGCCGAATGCGCTGACGCCGAATCGATCATCGGAGATGCGCTCCGCCGCGGCGTAGTTCGCCATGAAGGTGAGCATCGGCAGCGGCTGGTACAGATCGCCGTGGATGATGGTGAACAGCTCGACGGCGTTGCCGATGGATGGGCGTGCGACCAGCCCGTGCTCGGTGATGAACCGCTGATCGTCGCCGCTGGTGAATCCGCAGTCGAGCGAGGGGCGGCCGAAGGTGAATGCGACGGCGCCGACGAACAGCAGGATCAGTCCCGCCCGCAAGGCCGGATGGCGTGTGCTGCCGCCCTCGGACGCGTTTGAATGGATCGGACTGTCGGTCATGAATCGGGCCCGTCTGGAACGGCGCTGCGGTCGACTTTCTGCCCTTCGCGCGTCAGCCTATCATGTCGGCGTGAAGCCGCATAGCCAGCCTGCCAATCCGCGCGTCCTACGAACGGCGAGCACGCCGCATGGATCGCTGCATTTTGGCCGTCGCACGCTGCTCATGGGCATTCTAAACGTCACGCCGGACAGTTTCTCCGATGGCGGCCGGTTTCATGACTGCGCTGCCGCAGTTGATCGCGCCGTCGAACTGCAGGCGGCGGGCGCGGATCTGCTGGACGTGGGCGGCGAGTCGACGCGCCCGGGAAGCCTTGGCGTTTCGCCGGAGGAACAAATCGCCCGTGTCGTGCCCGTCATTCGCGCGTCGCGGGAGCGCGGGGTGACGATTCCGATCTCCATCGATACCCGGTCGGCCGTCGTGGCCGGCGCGGCGCTCGACGCGGGCGCGGACCTCGTCAACGACGTCTCCGGCGCGCGGCACGATGAGGCGATGCCACGCCTGCTCGTGGAGCGCGACGTGCCCTTCGTCATCATGCACATGCTCGGCACGCCGGACACCATGCAGAATGCTCCCGAGTATGACGATGTGGTCGCCGAAGTCGGGCGATTCTTTGACGAGCGCGCCGAGGCGCTCGCCGCCTCTGGCGTGAAGGTCGACGAGCGGATGTGGGTGGACCCCGGCATCGGGTTCGGAAAGACGGTGGAGCACAATCTTGAACTCCTCCGACAGTCGCACATGGCTTTCGGGGCGAAGTGGCCTGTTGTGATCGGCGCCTCGCGGAAGCGATTCATCGGCTCGCTCGTCGGACAGACCGATGCGATGTCGCCGGGCGCCGCCGCTTCGACATCTCGCCTGTTTGGAACGGCCGCCACGGTCGCCCATGCGGCGCTGTCCGGGGTTGATGTCGTGCGCGTGCACGACGTCGCTGAGATGCGGGCGGTGATCGACGTCTGCACGGCGATCCGTTCTTCGGCGACCGAATAGTCACTCCGTGGGGCGAAGCAATAAAAATCGGGACGACGCCAGGCGCCGTCCCGATTCTTGAAGCAACGAATCAAGTCTCAGACCCTATTTCGCCGCTCTCAGGGCAGTTCCGCGTATCCGACGGAGACGCTGGTGGTGTCGCTCGTCGGATCGGCGCTGATCAGAAACGCAATCAGGCTGTTGTTCACCGACACCGCGGCGGCCTTGAGGAAGCCCGTCGGGTCGGCCGCGTCCACGACCGGTTTGAAGGCGCCGCCGTCAACGCTGACGTACAGTCGCTCGTGTTCCGCGACGCCGACGGGTGAGGCGCCGGCGACGCAGACGTATTTTCCGTCGGGCGAGATCGAAATCGTGGCGCCGAATCCGATTCGACCGTCGGTGTCGTCGGTCCCGTTGAGCTGGGTGCCGGCAGGGTCGACCAGATTGTCGATGTTCGTCACGTTTCCGAAGAGCGCTCGATTGATGACGGAGATGGTGCTGCCGTCGTCGGCCGTCTGTGCAGCGAAATACCCGAACAGACCGCCTTCGATGTCGAGGCCCGTGTTGGCACGTCCCGGATTGCGCTGCGGCTGGCTTCGAACGCCGGTCAGGATGTTCAGGAGCGAGAAGTTGTCGTTGTCGTCGAAGAACGCGATGTAATCGCCGCGAATCTTCATTTCCGAGTTGACGCCGACGCCGCCCTGAAGCTGCGAAATGGTCCACGACTGCACGGCCGCGCCGGGCGTATCGATGTCGTAAATGAAGAACGAATCGGTGCCGCGGACCGCGATTCGCTTCGTCCCCGCATCCACGCTGATCGCATTGGGTATTTCGTTCGGATCGTTGAACGGCGTCGTCATGAAGTTATTGGTGTTGGTGATATCCGTCACCTTGATGAGGCGATTTGCACCGTCCTGCGTGGTGACCGTCGAGTTGATCGTCGCCACGTACTGGCCGTCCCCGGCGAAAGTGCCCGTGGTGATGTTGACCGAGGCCGTCGGAATCGCATCGACGTCGTCGGTCAGCGTGTCATAGACGTAGATGGCGCCGCTGTTGCGGTCCTTGACGACGATCTTTTTTCCCTGCGCCGTGAACAGACTGGTATTGTGCGTCATTCCCGCGGGCGCCGGGACTTCCTTGACGTCGGCCGACATTTCGCCCGCGTTCAACCAGGCGAGAATCGCGTTGCCCTGCGCGTTGAAGACAATGATTCCATCGCCGACCTTCGGACCGCTCGTCGTCGTCGCCTGGGTCGTGAGCTTGACGAGGTCGAGCGTGATGGAATCGATGTTGTTGTTGCCGTTGTTATTATTATTGCCGTTGTTGTTGTTATTGTTGTTGCCGCCGCCGGGAGGGCATTCCATGCCCATGACCACGATCATCGACAATACCAGACCCATGGCCGTCCAGTTTCGGACAGCCCGATTCTTCAGGAACATACTTTCTCCTCAGATTGCATTTGATGCAGGCGACATGGGCGCAGCGGCGACAGGAGCCGTTGACGCAGCGGTTCGAAATCAGCGAAAGGAATTCATCCGCAAACCACGCCAGAATCGGGGCGATTATTGCGGATTCGAAAACGAAGATCAACAGCGATCAGTCGATCGTTAGGAAGGGAGTGCCCATGCATCGTCCGCCAGCGAAGTGAGAGGCGGTGACCGATGCAGGCGATGTCGGGTTTTCGTGAACAAGATTCTGGCTGTTGAGTCAGCGCGTGCGGACCGGCGGCGTATCGCCGAGCAGTGTTGCTTTACCTTCTTCAGCTGGCGTACCGACGATCGTCGTGCGCGGCCGCGCGTTTCTCGCCCCGTAAGCCGGGTCGAAGAAATTCAGCAGCAGGTTGAAGAAGTAGTCCTTCGCGTACGCCGTAAAGCCGTCGTGGCCGCCGCCCTTGAGAATGATGCCGGCCACGTTCGGGTTCTTTGTCTCGCCGAAGAAGTCGGCCACTTCCTGGGCATAGGCCAGCGGGTCGTCCGAGGCGTGCAGGATCAAGACTGGAACCTTGGCGTCTTCGAGTTTCCGACCCGACGGCAGCCCTTCGTATGGAAGCAGCCGCAGATAAGTCATGCCGTCATCGGTCGAATTCGGGAAACTCAACTCCGATTGCGCAAAGTCACGCTCGATCAGGATCCGCAGGTGGCCGTCGACGCCTTCGTATCCCTTGAGCTTCGCCCGCCAGTTGACCGTGCCTTGAATAGCCGAGAGAACCGGGTTCTCGATGCCGTACCACGTCTTGTCGAGCGCGTCGACGAGGTGGCCGAAGTCGAGCACGGGCGACAGGCAGAAAATACCCGCCTTGAAGTGGATCACGCCGTCGCGGGGTCTGAGGTAGGGCTTGAGTCGCTCTGTCACGCTGGGGTGATCATCGCTCCGTCCATTTTCCCACGCGGTCAGAAGCGCCAGATTGGCGCTCCAGCTGAACGCCACGATGCCGGTCTCCCGAACCTCCGGTTTGGCTTCGAGCCACTCGGCCACCGCGATCATGTCGCCGGTTTCGAGCACGCCGTAGTTGTAGGCCAGATCGGGATAGCGATGCTGGGTTCGACCGTGGCCGCGGAATTCCAACGAGATGACGTGGTAGCCGGCGGCGATCAGCGACGCACCAATGTCGCGGGCGCGGAGCCGCATGTTATCGCCGAGCAGCCCAGGCAGAAGGATAATGCAGTCCGTCTCGATGACTTTGCCGTTTCGCTTCGCCCATCCGACTCGGGCGGATAGCTCCAGGCCTTCCTTGACCGGCACCCAGATGTCCTCGAAACCCTCCCAGGGCGGGGCGGGTTCAAAGACGCAGTTCGTGCTGCCGGTGACCTGAGCGGTGTGGGAGAGGCCGGTGATGTTGCCCAGCACGGTGTGCAGCATCGACTTTATTTTTCGGAAGTGTTTGAACACGTCGACGGGTGTTCCGTCGGGTTTGGTCAGCTCTTCGGTCAAGAGCGGCGCTTTGCGACGATCCTCGCGGGGGAGCATCGGCTCCAGCCGCTCGTGGACCACCCGAAGCCACTCGCGAGTGGACCGGGGCGCAGCGGTCTGCGTCTCGGGAACGAGGACGACCTTCTCGGGGTTAACACGAAAGGACCGTTCAGAGAAACAGCCCGGCAGAACGGTCAGCAGTGCGATCACTGCAGACATCTTGATGATCAACGAGGATGGGAATCTATGGGTGATAATCGGTTGGTCTCCAAGGTCTTTTGCGGTTGATCGCACCGGCGTTTTGCCGGGGAGGTTGAGTTCTGCAGTCTACTGAGCCGAAAGGCCGCCGCTTGACGGACGGCTGCTTCCCGGCCATCCGTATCCGGATGTTACTCGAAATCGGCCGGATCGGGTGTTTCTTCGTTCGAAATTTTGGGGCGGCATCACTATCGGGTAAAGGTCAAAGCGGGTCTGATCCACTGAGCGGCGTTCCTGCGTCCTTTGGCTGCCGCGACGTTGCGAATGAGCGTTTTCCACGTATTGCACGCCAGGCGCCGAACGGCGATTTGCGTCTACCAAGTTGGATGAAGCACCGGTCGCATTGGATACGGAGGGATTTTTTTTCGGAATGTCCCGGCTGCCCTAACTTGATTCCGGAGGCCGGGTTGTAAATACTATGGCCGTTTTGAAGGGAACCAGAGATCGGCGGCGATCGCGGTCGCGAAAGCGTGTGGATTAGCTTACCATGGAGCCGGTCTAAGGAGTCAGGCATCGATGGGCGCGGTTGAAATCAAGGAGCTGCATCAGAACCCCCGCAGCAACGTCTTTCCGATGTTGCTGAACATGGCCGGGGTGGCGGTTGCGCTCTTTGCGCTGGCGAAAGGCTGGCCCGCCGACAACTGGATCTGGATCAGCCTGTGGGTGATCTGGCTCGCCTACTTCCAGCATACCTGGATGACCATCTTTCATGAGGATGTTCACTACGCACTGTACCGCGACAAGTGGCACAACATTCTGAACGGGACGATCGTCGGGACGCTGCTCACCGTGCCGTTCGGCGTCTATCGACAGGTTCACATCCGGCATCACAATCGAATGAACCATCCCGAGGACTGGGAGTTGTGGCCCTACGTCGATCCGTCCAAGTCGCTGGCGTTTCGGCGCGTATTCATGATCTTCGACGTACTGCTGGGGCTCTGGGTGGGTCCGTACATCTACGGACGTATCTTCTTTTCGAAAAAGTCGCCGCTGACCGATCCCAAGGTGCGACGGCGGATCTGGATGGAATATGCCCTGATTGTCGCGTTCTGGGGGTTCATCTGGGGCTGGGTCGCGATGACCGGGGCCTGGTGGCTGTTCGCGAAAATGTACCTGATCCCGGCGTGGGTCTCGGGCGTCGTGCAGACGTTCCGAAAATTCACGGAGCATCTCGGGCTCCCGCTCGGCTCGCCGATGGAGGGCGCTCGAACGGTGGTGCCGACTGACACGCTCGGCAAGGCCGTCGCCTATACCAGCTTTCACATCACCGCCCACGGTGTTCATCACCAGTATCCGCAGATGCCGCATGAGAATCTCGAAAAGGCGCTGGTTGTCGAACGCGAGACGCATCCCGAGGCGCCGGTCTTCGGCAGCCACACGCGGGCGATGTTCGACATGTTCCGCCATCTCTGGTACCCCGGCATCGGCGTCAACGCCAGAACCCCGGCCGCGGCCGAAAACAACTGATCGAGTCGAAACGGCGTCGCGCCAGCCGAAGGTGTGAGGAGGCTCTCGCGGCCCAAGCGGTGATTCCATGAATGACTGGCAATTCCCGAGTGTGATCGACGTTCTCTGGCGGAATCCGCGCCGATCGGCGGACGAAATTCGCGCCAGGGCGGACGAGCAACTGCGCCGGCTGCTTGTTCACGCCGGCGAGCATGTGCCGCTCTATCGCAACCTTTGGAAGAAGCACGGCTTTGATCCGCGCGGCGTTCGGACCGCCCAGGATCTGTGCGCCGCGCCGATGGTGGATAAGAACGCGATCGTCGAGGCGGGGGACGATGCGGTCGATTCGCGGCTTGCCGGGCAACCGCTCGATACGATGAGCACCAGCGGCACTTCGGGGCGGTCAATCACCATTCGTCGCGTCCCGAAGGAAATGCGGCTCACGCGGCGGTCCTATCTTCGATCGCTGATGCTTGTCGGCGGACGGCCGTGGCATCGCACGCTGACGATGGCGAGCACCTGGCTGGCGAAGAAGAAGGGCGTGATTATGAGCCTGATCGCCCGCGCACAGTACATTCACCCCAAGACGCCCATCGACGAGCAAATCAGGCTGCTGCACGAAACGCGGGCGCAGTATCTCATCGGCCAGACCGGCGGGCTCTACCTCCTCGCGGCGGAATTGCTGCGCCGGGGCGAGACGTTTCCGCTGCGCATCGTCGGCCCGACGGGCGCGACGCTCATGCCGATGATGCGCCAGGCGATGCGCGACGCCTTCAAGGCGGAGCCGCGTGATCTTTACGGCGCGGTCGAGCTCGGCACGGTGTCATGGCAGTGTCGCCACGGCAGCTATCACGTGGACGCCGATCGAATGGTCGTGGAAATCGTGGACGAGAAGGGCCGGCCGGTGCCGATGGGCAGCGCCGGCCAGGTGGTCTGCACCAGCCTGTACGGCTACACGATGCCGCTGATTCGATACAAGCTGCTCGATGTAGCGTCGATGCTGCCCGGCAAGTGCCCGTGCGGGCTGCCGTTTCCGATGATGGGGCCGGTCCAGGGGCGGATCAACGATTTTCTGCCGACGCCGCGCGGGGAGCTGGTTTCCCCGCACTATCTTTACCACGTCTTCGATCACGCCGGCAGCCACCCCGTCAAGGAATGGCGGATTATTCAGCATGCGGTGGATCGGATGACATACGAGTATGTTCCGGAGACGTCTTTTGACCCCAAGGCGCTGGAGCACGGGATGAATGTCATCCGCGAGCGATTCGGCCCGGAGCTCAAGCTGGAGGTGCGTCAGGTGGAAAGCGTGCCGATGACGCCCAACGGAAAGCGCACCTGCATCGTCTCCGAGCTCAAGCCTGACGATTTCGGCGGCATGCGGCCGTGGGATCGGAGGGCGGCCGCCGGCATGTCGGCCGATCTGGCGCTGACGAGCGAGTGATTCTGGTGCCATCGAATGGAATTGGTTGAACCTCGTCGATGAGCCTGTAAAATGCCCCCCGATATGCTGCCCATGATGTTTGCACAAACTGAGTCGCTGATCGGCCGCATCCCCTCGCTTGTTGTGTTGATCGGCGTGTTTTTGTTGGGACTGGTCGTCTTTCACGTCCTGGAGCGTTTCTTTCCGCCGGTGATGCCGAGTTACGGCACCGGCCCGCGCCGTCGCGGCTACATGGCGGACTTCACCGCGAGCATTGTTGAAGGGCCGGTTCTTTCGAGCATCACCAAGATCGGCATGTACTCGGCGATCATTTACGCGCCGAGCTTTCATTTTGACGGCATGGCGCCGTGGTCGTGGTGGGTGCAGATGCTCGTGTTCCTGCTGGTGAACGATTTTCTTCGTTACTGGCTGCACCGCTGGCATCACAAGTACGACTTCCTGTGGCGCATGCACCGGGTCCATCACACCATTGTTGAGATGGATGCGATGTCGGCGTTTCGGGTTCACTTGTTCGAGGCGGTCATCAAGTACGGCCTCATCGTGCTGCCGTTCCACTTTTTGAATGTGGATCGGTCGGTCATTCTGCTTTATTCGACGGTTGATGTGCTCAAGGGATTCTGGCACC
>CALLKH010000261.1 GCA_938008425.1 uncultured Planctomycetaceae bacterium
AGGGCGGGGTCCCAGGCGGCGTGGCACTATCTCGACGGTGCGACCGGCGACTGGCACCTCAATCTCAATGGAACAAGAATGACAGTGACCGATGAGGGAAAAGTGGGAATCGGAACCACGACGCCGTCCTCGAAACTGGAGGTCACTGAGTCCGCGCCGGGTTCGATCGGCCTGTCCTCGACCTACGGTGGCTCCTCAGGCAACGCCGGCGCCTTTGCGGCCACCCATGTGTCGAACACCGAGACGGCACTGTCGACCATCCACGGCGGATCGGGCAAGGCGCTTCTTGCGTATAACCACGGGACCGGCAGGGCCGCCGAAATCACCATCGATAATCCGGTCAACCCATCCGCGTCGGCGCTCGAGGTGAACAATAACGGCCTCGGATTCGGCATCGACGTCAACGCGGCCGCCCATGGCATCCGGGTGACCGCAACCAACGACCAAAGCACCGGCATCGTCGCCTCGGGGCGCCTTGTCGGTGTCAACTCGGTGGCCTCAAACTCGGGAACCACGGATCCCACCTTCGGCGGCATCTTTCAAAATGCCAGCATCAGCGGGGCCGGACTCTTCGCCCGCGCGGGGAACCCGGTCGGCTCAGGCCCGGGCGTGCATGGCATCGCGCACTCCTCGTCAGCCGTCGGCGTCTATGGCGAAAACGACTCGAACAGCGGCACGGGCGTCAAGGGTGAAGTCACGAATCCCACCGGCACCGGCATCGGCGTCCACGGCATTGCACCCTTTTACGGCGTAATTGGCGAAGTCAATGACGCAGGGATCGCCGTCAGCGCCATTTGCAACGGCCCGAGCGGTGACGCCATGTACGCCAGCTCGCAGACCGGCCGGGGCCTTGGCGCGTTCACCGACTCAAACAATACCGGCGTTCCCGCCGTCTATGCCCGGGGCAATGCAGCCGGCGTTCGCGGCATCGCGAGCAATTCGACAGGCCTGACGTACGGTGTCTACGGGACGACATCGTCATCGGCGGGCTACGCCGGCTACTTCGTCGGCGGGAGGAATTACTTCGGCGGCAACGTCGGCTGCGGAACGACGAATCCGTCCAATCCCCTCTCGGTCGCGGGCGACGCGGACATCACCGGCCAGGTCAGCATCGGCATCACCGGGGCGGATGCGCGGCTCCTTGTGCGCGGCGTCACCGGTGAAGACGCTTTCCGCGTACGCGTTGACACCTCCACCAAGCTCATCGTCAAGGACAATGGCGGCGTGGGCATCGGCGCAAACTTCGGCTCGCCCCCGCCCAACGGATTGCGCACCGCCGGCGCGGTCGGCATCGGCGCCGATCCCGGCGCGTTCACGCTCGTCAGCAACGGCGATGCCGCCAAGCCCGGCGGCGGTCTCTGGTCGGTGTTTTCCGATGCGCGGCTCAAGCGAAACATCGAACCGGTCGAGCCCGGCATGCTCGATCGCCTGCTCTCGCTGCGCGGCCGCACGTTTGAGTACGTGGAGGACGCCGTCGAGAATCGCCTGGGGCTTCCCGGTCGACAGACGGGACTCATCGCGCAGGAAGTGAACGAAGTCTTCCCTGAGTGGGTCGAATCGGACGACGACGGCTATCTCTATCTGACGGAGCGAGGCACGACCGCCATCATGGTGGAGGCGATGCGCGAACTGCGGGCGGAAAAAGACGCGGCGATCCAGGCGCTGGCCGCTGAGAACGACGACCTGCGGCAACGGGTTGAAAAAATGGAATCGGCGCTTGCCGAGTTAATCGATCAGCGCGCCGGCGGCCGCTGACCGTCGCGACTCCCGGCTCTACGCGGCCTGACAAGAGACTCTTGAATTGAATCGCAGGAAAGAACTGGAGACACTCCCATGCGTAATCGAACTTTGATCATCGGCCTCATGACGATTGGATTCTGCTTCCTCGCCCAGGTGCACGCCGCGGATTTCACGATCGACTGGCACACCATTGACGGCGGCGGCGGCGCATCGAACGGCGGGACTTTCGAGCTTCACGGCACGATCGGCCAGCACGATGCCGGCCCACCCGTGCTCGCCGGCGGCAAGTTCGAACTGACCGGCGGCTTCTGGGCGGCCGCGACGCCGAAGTGCGCCTGCCTTGGGGACATGAACAACGACGGTTCAAAGAACGCCGCGGATGTTCAGCAGTTCGTCGATTGCGTGCTTGCCGGCGGAAGCTGCCTCTGCGCGGACGTGGATTCGATGAACGGTGTGACCATCAACGACGTGCCCGTCTTCGTCGCCGACCTGCTCAACGGCGCCGCCTGTCCGTAGACATCGAAGTCGATCACCATCGCCGGATGCGCGGCGCCGTAAACGCGGCGTGGTGCATCCGGTTTGCGTTGGTGCGCCGGGAACTACCCGGCGCCTGCCACCCGCCTCAAACGACTCTTCCCTCCACCTCATCGATTCAGGTGACCTCGCAACGACTTCCATCTGAATCTGCGAACCGCCCTGGGATACGCCACGAGTCCAGGGTGCACGTCTTCGTCATCTCATCGAGCCGATCGATTCACGCTCCCGAAGGCCTAAGCTCATCATCAAACCCGAAGTCAAACGGCCCGGTGACCGTTACAGCCAGAAGACGGGACTCTGCGGAGAATGACGCACCCGCCGCATGAATTCGCGCGGAAGCGCGAATCCCATTTGCCGACGCTGCAACGCACCCGAGGGGGGCATGCATTGACGATATCGATATCATTTATTTTGTTGACATTCATGTCATCTTAGTCTATGCTCGCGAGTCCCGTGGAGGAACTCATCGGTGTTATCAATCGGCCGAACAGCCAGCTACGCGGTTTCTGCTCTGAGCCGACTTGCCGAACTCGATCAGGACTGGGTCCTGCTGCCCGATCTTGTCGCCGCCACGGATGCGCCGGCGCCGTATCTATCCAAGATCCTGAACAATCTGGCGAGGGCCGGTCTGATCCGCGCGAAGCGCGGATACAAGGGCGGTTACGCGCTTGTGCGTCCGGCCGGCAACCTGTCGGTCCGGGAGATCATCGAGGCGGTGGAGGGCCCGGATTCACTTTGTGAATGTCTGCTCGGGCGTGAATTCTGCACCGACGAGCGCGCGTGTCCCGCGCACGAGTTCTGGAAAACTGAACGGGCTCGCATCCGCGAACTGCTTGAGAGTTTGACCCTGGAGTCGGTCGCGCGGTTTGAACTTCGTCGAAAGCCGCTACCCGTGATCTTCAGGCCAGGCTCCGCGCCGGGACCAGGTACGCCGCAAACGTCGCCGCGCTCCACCCGCGGCAACGGACGCCGAGGGGATAATCCGCTGAGTCTTAAAAAGAAGAGGAAAGTGGGTCGGCCTCGCAAGAAGAAGGTTGACAGTCATGTTGGCACGAACAGGAAAGGTAGACGACCGGGGCGCGCCCGGCCATGAGTGCTCCTTCATTCGCCCCCTGGGTCTCCTGACACTGGTGCTCAGTTTGGTTTCGCCCCTGCGCGCCGAACTGATCACACTGGCGCCGGTTGCCGATACCACGATCTATGAGGATCCGTCCGGATCGGTCAGCAACGGCGCTGGAAGCGCCATGTTCGCAGGACGCAATTCGTCCAGTGGCAATTCCGTTCGACGGGCCCTGGTTGCATTTGATCTCACGGCATCCATTCCCGCTGACTCGACCATCATTCATGCATCACTGACCCTTTACAATGACGCCGCGAACGTGGCACCCCAGATAATCGCCCTGCACCGTCTCACACGGGGCTGGGGAGAGGGTGAATCCATAGCAGCCGGCGGGCAGGGAAGCGGCGCGGCCGCAGAGCCCGGTGACGCGACCTGGCTGCATCGCAACTTCGATACGGCTTACTGGTCGAGCCCCGGCGGCGACTTTGAGCCGTTGGCCAGTTCGGCGCTCGTTGTCGAGGGAGCGGGCTATTACACGTGGCCCTCGACGAACACTCTCGTCGCAGATCTCCAGGACTTTATTCACGATCCGACGGTCAACTTCGGCTGGCTGCTGGTCGGCAACGAAACCGAGGCGGGCAGTGCCCGGCGGTTTGCAACGCGGGAGGCCGTTGATTCCGGTTTGCGGCCCCAGCTCTCGGTTGAATTCACTGTCGTCCCCGAGCCTTCCAGCTTTTTCTGTCTTGCTGTCACTCTGCTGGCCTGCACAAGCCGCCGGCCGGGGGGCGCGTCTTTAAGGAGGACCCCATCATGTCAAGGAAACTCCCGGACTCCAGGTCGCACTCAACTCTCCAGGTTCTGACGGCGGTCGTCGTTGCTGTCTGCCTGGCGCCCGCGATCAGTCGTGCCGACACACTGACAGTTGGAGCGACGCGGGACGTGACGATCTACTCGGAGGCGGATGACAAGGCCAATGGATCGGGCAGTTATTTCTTCGCCGGCCGGACCAACGGCGAAAACCTGCGACGCGGCCTGGTTCGATTCGACGTGAGCGGCATCCCAGCAGGATCGACGATCAACAGCGTGACGCTGACGCTCTACATGTCACGCACGATCGCCGGCAACCAGAATGTCCGGCTGCATCGTGTCTTGGCCGATTGGGGCGAAGGGGCCTCAAATGCCGGGGGGCAGGAGGGCGATCCGACCAGCGCGGAACTCAACGACGCAACCTGGCGCTATCGCTTCTACGACCCGAACAACCCGAGCACCGCTCCTCAGTGGAGCACCCTGGGCGGCGATTTCATCGGCACTGCGAGCGCGACGGCGGTGATCGGCAGCTCCAACGGCCTCTACACCTGGTCGGCCGCTGCCATGGCAAGTGACGTCAGCACATGGGTCAACACTCCATCCTCTAACTTCGGCTGGATTCTGATTGGGAACGAAACGACGCAGCCGACGGCCAAGCGATTCGACAGCCGCACAAGCTCGAACGCTTCGAGAAGACCCTCGCTCTTTATCGATTATTCCCTTCCCACGGGCGCATGTTGCTTCAATGATGGCACGTGTCAGACGCTTTCGCAGACCCAGTGCACAGGTCAGGGTGGCACCTATCAGGGAAACAACTCCACGTGCACGCCGAATCCCTGCCCGCAGCCGACCGGTGCCTGCTGCTTTGGGGACGGCACTTGCCAGATTCTAAACGCGACGGCCTGCGCCTCGGCGTCCGGTACGTTTCAGGGCGTTGGAACAGTCTGCTCGCCGAATCCCTGTACTCAGCCCACAGGGGCGTGCTGCTTCGCTGATGGCTCCTGCCTGGTCTTAAACTCCGCGGAATGCGTTGCGCAGAGTGGAATCTACCAGGGGAACGGAGTTACTTGCATTCCGAATCCCTGCCCGCAGCCGACCGGCGGGTGCTGCTTCCCGGACGGCTCATGCCAGGAACTCACCTCGGCAGAATGTTCATCCTCAGGCGGGGTTTACCAGGGCAACGGAACCAGCTGCACGCCGAATCCCTGTCCGCAGCCGACCGGCGCGTGCTGTCTGACGAGTGGCCTCTGTCTGACTGCGACCGCAGTCGATTGCGCCTCGCAGAGCGGAACTTACCAGGGCGACGACTCTCTCTGCGCGCCCGGCCTCTGCCCGGTCGTACTCACCCCCTATCTCGATCCTTTGCCGATTCCGCCGCTGGCCACACCGACGAGCGGCGTTCCGGGTGGCGCGGCGACCTATGACATGCATATCATCCAGGTTCAACAGAAGCTGCACGCCCAGCTTCCGTCCACAACCCTGTGGACCTACGAGGGCGTCTATCCCGGTCCCACCATTCTTGCAACACGCGACCTGCCGGTGACGGTCAACTGGATCAACGACCTGCGCGATGAATTTGGCGTTCCGCGAACAGACCACTACCTGCCCGTGGACCTCTGTCCGCACGGTGCGGCCAATCAGCCCAAGGTCGTCACACACCTACACGGCGGGCACGTGCCGGCGTCAGTGGACGGCTATCCCGAAAGCACCTTCCTGCCCGGCAACTCCGTCAGTTATGTCTATCCCAACAATCAGCTTCCCGCGCTGATCTGGTATCACGACCACGCCCTCGGACTTACCCGGCTCAACGTCTACATGGGTATGGCCGGCGGGTACGTCATCACGGATGCCTTTGAGCAGTCGCTGAATCTGCCGTCAGGCGAATACGATATCCCGCTCATCATCCAGGACCGCAGCTTCAACCCGGATGGAACGCTGAAGTATCCCGCGGCATGGCAGGAGCACTTCTTCGGCGACAAGATGCTGGTCAACGGAATGGTCTGGCCTTACCTCGAGGTGAAGCAGGGCAAGTACCGCTTCCGCGCATTGAACGGCTGCAACTCCCGCGTCCTGACGCTGTCGCTTTCCAACGGCCAGACGTTCCAGCAGATCGGCACGGATGGCGGACTGCTTCCCGCGCCCGTCGACGTGACGCAGATCACCATCGGCGGCGGTGAACGGGCGGATCTCATCATCGACTTCGCCGCCCTCGCGCCGGGTACGGAGATTCTGCTGAACAACAGCGCCCCGGCGCCGTTCCCGAACGGCGGTACGACGAACGACATCCCCAACGTCATGAAGTTCATCGTGCAGAATCAGTCGGGCGCCACTGACGCCGTGCCCGCGACCTTGAGGCCGATTGAGACACTGAATCCCGCGAATGCGCTCCTGACGCGCGAGTTTTCGCTCCAGAGAGCCGGCGACCCGTGCTCCGGCACCGTCTGGTTGATCAACGGCATGCACTGGGATCACATCACGGAATTCCCCGTACTCGGTACCACGGAAATCTGGAGTTTCGTGAATCGCTCCGGCATCTCCCACCCCATGCACATGCACCTCGTGTTCTTCCAGGTGCTCAACCGGCAGGAATTCGACATCGTCATGGGCGAGGTGGTTCCCATCGGCAATCCCATTCCGCCCGCACCGGAGGAAGCCGGCTGGAAGGACACAGTCATGGCACATCCGGATCAGATCACGCGGGTGATCGCCCGATTCGAGGACTACACGGGCCTGTATCCCTATCACTGCCACATCCTCGAACACGAGGACCACGAGATGATGCGGCAGTTTGAGGCCATCTGTACGAAGGGCGACACGAATCAGGACACGCTTGTGGACGGTGCGGACATTCAGAAGTTCCTCGATGCCCTGATCAACAGCGCAGCGGACGGCACGGCCGAATTCTGCGCCGCAGACATCGATGACAGTGGCCTGCTCGATGTAGACCTTGATCTGCCGGGATTCGTCGACTGCCTGCTCAACGGGGGTTGTCCATAGGAGATCGATGGACGTAAAAGTTGAGGAGTGTCGTCAGAATCGCCCCGGCAGAGCCACGCCGGGGCGTTTCATTGGAAACCCGCCCCCTCCGGAGCCATGCGGCTCAGTGCCCCCTCCTTGATCGTTGCCAGCAACGATCCCGAGACCCGGCAGTGACTGCACACCTGTACAGGCGAACATGTGCGATGACACACATCGCCGTGACGTAGCTCACAATCTTCGACCCGAATCCTCCGATTTCGCAATGAACGACCGCCGCTGATCGAGCATGACGCATTGGAATCGGCGTCGCCCGCCGATTGCGTTTATTGGCACGATGATTGCCCCTTACGACATCCGTTCAAACAGCGAATGCTCCTCACGCTGCTTCCAGACAGATGTTGAGTCTCTTTGATTCGAACACCCTGCGTATGAGCGCCACGATGACGGCAACCTGTCCGGCGGCGCTCTGGACCGGAACCACTAACGCGCGGCGGAACCTGGTAACCCAATGCAGTCCACCTTTAAGCAACAGCTCTTTGCCACCGGCCTCTCCCAGCGATTTCAACGAGATTACTCTTCGACCTCGTTCTGCATCGCCGCGATCTCTATGGCTTTCCTCACATCGTTCGCCCGCGCGCAGACCACGGTGGTGAATACCCTGAACGACGTCACCGACTTCACCGGCACGCAGCAGATCGTCGATCTGCCCGTTCCCGACGGGATGATCTCGTTGCGAGAAGTTCTCAGGGCGGTTGACCTGAACGGCAACCAGCGAGCGGACGCACGGGACATGCCCATGTTCATCACGGCCATGCTCGGAGGATGTTGCGCCGCAACGGGTGCCACCTATATGAAGTGAGAAGTCAAGGCACTCCGTCCGCGGAGCGTGAT
>CALLKH010000262.1 GCA_938008425.1 uncultured Planctomycetaceae bacterium
CCTGCTTCTGCTCTTACTTAGTTGAATGCTGGAAATTGCCCTGACGATTGTTCGAGAGCGACATACTTGTCGCTCGCAGCGTCGCCCGGAATAGAGAGTCTCGAACCGCACAAATCTGCTGCTCACATACCAAGGCTGCGACCGTCTGGTGCGCTCGGTTCATTTCGCCTCGTTCGCTGTGGCGACCCAGACTTCGAGAACTACCGCGCATCAAAGATATTGAACCTAGTAATAAGACAAATTACAGGCACCACATCCTGACCTGCAAGCGCATTCCGGCGACTTATTAGTTTATTAGTCGCACCGTTCAAATCCTAATTCCACCGAGCCAAAGCGATTGAGAATGACTTGGAATATGACACAAGGGGTCACTCGTCCGATAAGGACGGTGATGTATGACTCTCGAGCGTTGATGTACGCATCGGCGAATCCAGCGACGCGCCTCATGCCGCCGGCTGGTCGTAGGTCAACCGGAATACCGTATCCAGAAGCCACCGCTTGAACTGCGGATTATCGCTGAACTGCTTGAATAACTCCGTGTGATCCTCAAAGGAGTGGGTTTCCTTGGTGAGCAGCTCGGTCATCACACGGGCCAGCGCCTTGTCGTGTTCGATGCGCGCGTTCTGTCGGTCGGAGTTTAGTATCGCGTTTTGATACGCCTCATCCGCGCCGACTCGCGCCGGCAGTTCCTCGGAAATTACCCTCCGAATTCGGTCTTCATTGCGCCACTCGATGTTGCCGAACTGGTCGTTGAATGATTGAAGGATGATGCTCAGCTTGTCCAGCTCGGGCTCGGCCCGATGGCCTCCGCCGGAGGTCGGAACGGGATCGATCATCGCGTTCGCATCGGGCAAGGCGATATCGATGGCCGCCTGGCGCTCGGCTCGATAGCTTTCCATGTCGATCGCCTCAAGAATCCCCTTCGAAAAATCCATGTCCTGTGGTGCCGGCAGCTTGGGAATGAGAAAATTCAAAAAGATCGACAGCTTCTCCCAGTCCTTGTTGGAGTAAGGGAGTACCGATCCCAGAAACCCATAGGTTCGCACGAATCCCTTGGCGTCGCCCTTGAACCTCACCTGTCCATCTTCGTCCAACTGCTCCCGATAGACGGAGACGCACGCATCCAGAATCGGATCGAGGAGTTCCCGCGGCGATTTCGAGAAATACAGCCGGATAAACTCGTCGATCTGTCCCTCGTTGAAGACCTGCGCGCCGTCGAGATCCGCCTTCAGATCATGCAGCTTGTCGGGGTCGGTCTCTTCCGCCAGGATCGTGGTTCGGTAGTAGTCGGCGAAGGCCTGCTGAATCGTGTCCGCATCATTGGCGAAGTCCAGGACAAACGTATCATGCTTTTTTGGATGGGCCCGGTTCAGGCGTGAGAGCGTCTGCACCGCCTTGATTCCGGAGAGCGTCTTATCGACGTACATCGTGTGCAGGAGCGGTTCGTCATAGCCCGTCTGAAACTTGTCGGCGCACACGAGGATCCGGTACGGATCCTCGACGATTTTCTCCTCAATCTGCCCGCTCGGGAATCCGTTCATCGACGTCTCGGTGACGTTTGTCCCGCCGAATTCATGCTCACCGGAAAACGCCACGATCGCCTTGTAAGCGCTCTTCTGCTCAGTGAGGTACTTACTGATCGCGTGGTAGTATTCAATCGCCCGTCGGATGCCCCCGGTCACCACCATCGCACGGGCCTCGCCGGCGATCTTTCGCTGGCCGATCACCTGGCCGAGAAAATGGTCGACCATGATCTCGGCCTTCTGTCGAATGGCGTGTTCGTGCCCCTCGACGAATCGGCGCAATTTCTTCTGCGCTCGCCTGGAGTCAAACTCCGGGTCCTCTTCAATCTTCCGGATCAGGCGATAGTAGCTGCTGACTGTCGTGTAATTCCGGAGTACGTCCAGGATGAAGCCTTCCTGTATGGCCTGCTTCATCGTGTAACTGTGAAATGGCAGGTGTTGAATCTTGTCGCCGACCGGGTTCGGATCACCGAAAACCTCGAGCGTCTTGTTCTTCGGCGTTGCAGTGAAGGCGAAATAGCTCGCATTCGGGAGCATCTTCTTCTGCTGGATGATCGCGTTGATCTGATCCTCGATGTCCTCGTCTTCCTCCGGCGCATCCTCCGCCGACAGCGCCATGTTCAGCTTCGCCGACGTACGGCTGCCCTGGCTGGAGTGCGCCTCGTCGATGATGATGGCGAACTTTCGCCCGCGGTGGACGCCTCCGATTTCATCCAGAATGAAAGGAAACTTCTGAACCGTGGAGATGATGATCTTTTTCCCGTCCTCGATGAACCGGCGGAGGTCTCCCGCGTCCTTTGCATGCCCGATGGTCGCCGCCACCTGGGCGAACTGTTTGATCGTGTCGCGAATCTGGCGATCCAGAACGGTGCGATCGGTCACGACAATCACCGAATCAAAGATCCGGCCCTCATCGACCGCCAGGCCGATGAGCTGGTGCGACAGCCACGCAATTGAATTGCTCTTGCCGCTGCCCGCCGAGTGCTGGATGAGATACCGGCGCCCCGCGCCCTTCGCCAGCGCGTCGGCCAGCAGCTTCCGCACCACGCTGAGCTGATGATATCGCGGGAAGATTTGAGACTTCCGGGTGCGGCCCGTCTTCTCATGCTTGACCTCAACCAGCTGGGCGTAGTTTTCGATGATGTCCGTCAGTCCGGACTTCGTCAGGATCTCGCGCCAGAGATAGTCGGTCTTCAGGCCGTTCGGGTTGGGCGGGTTGCCGGCGCCGTCGTTGAAGCCCTTGTTAAACGGCAGGAACCATGAGTGCTTGCCCTCCAGCTTCGTGCAGAAATGCGCCTCGCTGTCATCCACCGCGAAATGCACCACGCATCGGCCGAACTGAAACAGCAGCTCGCGCGGGTCGCGGTCGCGCTTGTACTGCAACACCGCGTCGGCTGTGGTCTGCTTGGTCAGGCTGTTCTTGAGTTCGAAGGTGGCGATCGGCAGGCCGTTGATGAACAGGCACAGGTCGAGGGAAAGCTGCGACTCATCGCGGCTGTATCGAAGCTGCCGGGTGATGCTGAAGATGTTCTGCTCGAAACGGGCCGCCGCCCGTTGATTGCCGGGGGAGGGCGACCCGTAAAAGAGATCGACGTGGGCCGGCCCGCTCTCGACGCCCCGGCGAAGCACCTGAAGGACGCCGCGCTTCGAAATCTCGCCCTGGAGCCGGGTGAGAAATTTTCGACGCGCCGCGCTGTTCTGGTCGAGCTCCAGCCCCTGCGCGATCGCGGGCTGCGCGGCTTCAATGAAGGCCCGAAGCTGCACGAGGTCGACGGCGAACTCGCGATCGTAGTCGCCGGGCGAGCCCTGCGTGTAGCCTGCTTCGTCCACGAGCGAGCGCACGATAAGCGATTCGAGGCCTTTTTCGCTGGTATCGGTCGGCATGGCTGCTATTCTCTTACGGCCCGACATGCCAATTCAGATCAAGGGATCGGATCAGGGGAGTGAAGGGCGTTCCGTTTATCATCACCGTATTTCCCCAAACGCTTTCTGGAACAGCGGCCTTGCTGTAATCCCGCAGCCACCTTTCCCAATCGTCGTGAGTCTTCCAGAGTTTTCGTTTGCCGTTCTCCATTTCAGAGGCATTCAGGAACCCTAAATAAACAAGCACAACTGGCACCCCCAACTCCGCGAGCTTCCAACTGAACGCGAACCGGTTGGCGAGTTGGTAATGCGACTTCGGAGACAGAGCCCAGCGGCCAGGAAGACAATTCGCGAGTCCTGTATTCGCTTCGTGAATTGCGGAAGCGATGCTTTCCCTGTTGCTTGAGTTTTCGCTATCGCAAACGTCCTTCATACCCTTGGATTCGCCCTCGTGCGCCTTGGCTTCGACGAGAAGTATGCCCGGCCTATTCCCTTCCGGGGTCTTGATTGCAGCTCTTGAAGCAATATCCCATGAGGGTGTTCTAGGGTTCTTCTTCACTGCCAGCCACCACGTTTGAAGCAACTTGCATTGTCGTGAATCCACAAGTCTATCAGTTGATCGAAGTTCAGCCTCTTGAGGGCTCGTGAACCCGTTGGGCATCCACAGGTCGTCGCTCGATACCTCTCCATGAGGTGAAATGATCTTCGAAAGATCGTGAGCGCACTCGCGCCTGCCCTGATGCGTCAAGAGCAGGCACCGAAATCGACTTCCGTAAAAACACCTCTCGGGCAAACTGAGTCTACGACTTTTCTTTGAATGCTTGGCCAATGGCCTCTCCTTGGAGCCGAAATCGTCGGGACTCTCAGCAGACAATCTCGGCCCACCTCAGCTCGTACAA
>CALLKH010000263.1 GCA_938008425.1 uncultured Planctomycetaceae bacterium
CGAACTGGAGCAGTTCGGCCCGAATTCGCTGGCCGTGCAGGCGTTTCCGACGCTGCTCAAGAACGTCCGCATCAGCGAATTCGTCGCGGACCTGCTTGACAAGCTCGTCGAAACCGAGGACGCCGCCAGCGAAGAGACCGCCGTCCACGCAGCGATTGACATGATGGCCTGCAAGGCGGCGGTCAAGGCGGGCGATCCATTGACGCGGGACGAGATGCACGCGCTGCTCGAGATGCGCCACCTGACCGAGCGGTCGAGCAACTGCCCGCACGGCCGCCCCACGACGCTCGAACTGACCACGCGCGACCTGGAGAAGCAGTTCAAGCGGATATAGCCTGTGTCTCAGCCGCCTCCGATCGCAGGCGCACGAGTGTCGATCGCGCCGGGCTCGAACTGGAAATGCCCGCCCGGAACCGCCCGAAACACCACGGTGTAGAAACGATGAACGCCCATGGCCTTTGACTCCTTTTCAATGATTCGCATCACCTGCCCGCGCGGCATGGGTGAAACGCTGGCCGGCGAACTGGTCGAACTCGGCAAACAGCCCGAGAGCGTGAACAACTCGTTCGTCGACGTGCAGGGCACGCTGGACGACGCCATGCAGCTCAATCTCTACCTGCGAACCGGCGTCAACGTGCTCTACCAGATCGCCGAGTTTCCGTGCAGTTCGCCGGACGAACTGTACCGCAACGTCTGCGACGTGCAGTGGGAAGACTGGCTCACCGCCGACGGCTATTTCACCGTCACCTCGCGGGCCGAACATCCCAGCATCGACAACGTGATCTACGTGAATCATCGCGTGAAGGACGGCGTGGTCGATCGCATGATCGAACGCTTCGGCCGGCGTCCCAACTCCGGCGCGGAGCGCGACGGCTTCGTGCTGCACGTCGTCTGGCTGGGCGAAACGGCGGAACTGTTCATCAACACGTCGGGCCGGAAGCTCTCGGATCGCGGCTATCGAAGAATTCCGCATACGGCGCCGATGAGCGAAACGCTGGCGGCCGGCGTGGTGCTCGCCACCGGATACGACGGCAACGGAGCCTTCGTGAACCCGATGTGCGGCAGCGGCACGCTCGCGATCGAGGCGGCGCTGATCGCATCAGGACGGCCGCCCGGTCTGCTCCGATCCAAGTACGGCTTCATGCACGTGAAGGGTTTCAACGAGGAGACCTGGCGCGTCATGCGCATCGAAGCGAAAAAAGTGCGAAGCAAGGTCGAGCCGGGGCCGATCATCGCATCGGACATCGATCCGCGTGCGATCGAAGCCGCCCAGCGCAATGCCGAAACCGCCGGCGTGCATCGGATGATTTCATTTCACGTCTGCGATTTCGAGAAGACGCCGATGCCCGAAGAGCACGGCGTCGTGATACTCAACCCCGAGTACGGCCTGCGAATGGGCGAGGTGCGGGCGCTGGAGGAGACCTACAAGCGCATCGGCGATTTCTTCAAGCAGAAGTGCAAGGGTTCCACCGGTTACGTCTTCACTGGGAACCTCGATCTGGCGAAAAAGGTCGGACTCCAGACCAAGCGAAGAATGGTCTTCTTCAATGCCAAGATCGAATGTAGACTTCTCAAGTATGAACTCTACGAAGGCACCCGGAAGAAACCGAAGGACGGCGCCGAGCCCACGGCTGAGTGAGACGATCCGAACACGACAACGCTCAAAAGATCCGGCAATCGCTTGACCCAGGATCAAAACAACCCGCCGCAAACGGTTCGCCGGCCGACCTGGCTGCGCCATATTCTCAGTCTGCTCGCCGTCGCGGCGGCGCTGGAGGCGTTTCATCAGAACGGGGCGACATGGTTCGACTGGACCGCCTCGACCGGCCTCAACCCATCTTTTCAGGAAGGGCTCGCCTGGCGCTTCGGGCGAATGGATCTGCGGTACGAGTTGCTCGACGTCGCCTATTTCCCCGAAGAGCAGCGCGTCTACAACGTGTACCCCCCGCTGCTGTCGATCATTGGTTACATCGCGGCGTGGACGATCCCCGAATCGACGCCCATGCCCGACGCCGAATCGATGCCGGCGTTTCATCTGCTGCCGCTCGTGCTGTTCGGGCTCTCGGTTCCCCTCGTCGCCTACTGGGTCTTCTTTCAGCGGACAAGAAGCTGCCTCTGGGCGGCGGTGCTGACCACCGCACTGATCGGCGGGACGGCCGTCATGCCCTGCATCGCCAACGCCCGGCACGACTACGTGTATCACATGAATCACCTGCTGGCGCAGGTCGGGCTGCTCTTACTGGCGAACGAGGTGCTTGGCCGCCGTCGCATCGCGGTGATGATGCTCGCGATTCTCATCGCGGCATGGACGCGGCAACTGACGTTACTCTTCGGTGTCGCGACGTTGGTGGTGCTCATTCTGGATCAGTTGCGGCCGATCAATCCGATCGAAGGGCGCGCCGTCGAATCGCCAGCTTCACCCAGCTCCCCAAACGCGGCCGGTCGCCGGTCGATGACGGCGCCGATCGCCATGGGAATCTGCCTCCTGATCGTCGCCGCGTTTCCGGCGTGGCTGAGCTGGATGAAATTCGGCGATCCGTTCGAGAGCGGCTACCGGCATCTCTATCACAATCGCACGACGGTCAACGCCGTGAACGCCCGCGAGCATGGCCTCTTCTCAACGCATTTCATACCGACCAACGCGTACTACATGAATCTGGCGCTGCCATGGACACTCGACGACGAGGGTCGATGGGTCTGGTCGCCTTCGCCCTTCGGCGGGAGCCTGTGGCTGACCACGCCGCTCGCCCTGCTCGCGCTCGTGGGCTGCATCATGCGTCGGCGGGAGCGCACCGTCCGCTGGATGCTGGCGGCGTCGGGGGGCATCATCGTGATCCACCTGCTCTATCACAACACCGGCTGGGTTCAGAACGGCTACTACCGATTCGCGCTCGACTACCTTCCCGTCTGGCTGGTCATCGCCGCGCCCTGGCTGATCAGCGGATGGCGGCGCTGGGCAAC
>CALLKH010000264.1 GCA_938008425.1 uncultured Planctomycetaceae bacterium
GGGCTGCCCGGCGATGGCCGTCGCCATGCTGTGCGGATTCATCGCGATGAGGAACCGATCGAAGCGGAGGCGACGCACGCGGCACTGATCGCTTCGACCGAGCATTTCACGAGGAGACTTCGCGAAGGCCCCGTTCCGCATGGTTCGGGGCCTTCGTTGCGTAGAAATCTGAATCGATTTCCCGCTGCGGAAGGGTATGGTCGCTCTTGCGACCTTGAAATCAACGCAGCACTTCGTCGATGACGCGTGCCCACTTCTCAGCCGCAGATTGGGCATGAAGCGATTGATCGAGGAACTTCCGCGCCGCAGCTCCCATACGCTGTCGCAGAGCCGGGTCTGTGCGAAGCGTTCGGATCGCCGATGCCAGCCCTTCGACATTCCCATGGCGAACCGACTGACCCGCCGCCTGCAAATCAAGCCACCGGGCGACCTCGGATCGATCACTTCCAACGAAGATCGACGGCCGGCCGGCCGCGAAGGTGCCATAGACTTTGTAGGGCAGCGCCTTATCGAACATATCGTCATGCTGGGAGATCAGGCAGACGTCCGCGGCGGCCAGCAGCTCACCCAGCCGATTTGACGGCTGATAGTCGATCAGCACCGCGTTCGACGGAAGATTCTCGCGAAGGTACGCCAGTCCCGGTCCCCCGCCGACGAACTGGAACTGAATTCCCGGGTCGGACTCAAGCTGCTTCGCCGCGCCGATGATCGTCTCAAATGGATGCGACAGGCCCATGTTGCCCGCGTATTGAACCACCAGCCGATCGCCTGAATCGAACTGTCGCCGAAAAGAATTCTCGCGGCCGTCGGCGCCGTCCGCCCAGGAACCCAGCCGCAACGGGTCGAACCCGTCATGAATGGTGATGAATTTCTCGGCCGGCAGGCCGCGCGAGTGTTGAAGCCGTTCGGTGATGCCTTGTGCGATGCTCACCACCCGCGCCGCATCCCGCATCCACGCTCGATCGCGGCCGTACCAGAGGCGATAACCCGGCGAGCTCTCGCCGATACGGCCCAGCGAGGCCGCGAGATCGGGATACAAGTCCCAGACGGTGTAGATGTAGGGGCATCCCAGCCGTCGCGCCATCTGCCGGGCGATGCCGCCGCCGTGGGGCGGCGCGGTGGTGCCAATCACCAGATCCACCCGATCGAGCCGCTGCGCCGAGCGCACCGCGTTGCGGCCGAATGCGAGAAAGCCAAGACCCCGTCGGATCAGGTTTCGCGAACCGACGGTCGGGCGTTCGACACGAACGATTCGCACGCCTTCGTGTTCATCTTCGGCAGGGTAGATGCGCGACGGATCGTCCCAGGCCCGGTTGCCGGCAACGATGGTGAAACGATCGTTCGGCATCAGGCGGGCCAGCCGCGGCAGACGATCGGCAAGGACCGCCGCGCTGGCGCAGATGTCGGGGTGGTAAAACTCGTTCAGAAAAACGATGTGGCGTGACGACTTCATGTCAGACGCTCGCCGAGTTCGCGCGTCAGCTCTTCGAGAATCTGCGACCGTTCCTCGTTCAACTCCACCTGCCCTGTGAATGTGAACCGAATTGTCGTTTCATCATCGACCGGCACCTCGAACATCGACGATGTAAGCACGATCTCCTCTTCCTGCGGTGAGCCGACTGTATCCGACGTTGGAGGTGCTTCCGGCGCACCGTCAGCCGTTGCGGGCACGTTGACTGGGTTGTCGCTGATGGCCGCCGCGGCGTCGTCATTCAGACTGAAGCCGCGCGCGACGTCATCGGGGCGCGGGTCGGTCCAGCTGATTCGATCCTCGCCGCGCTTCAATTCGATGTGGACGCAGCCCATTTCCCGCGCCGCAATCGCGAGGGATTGGAGCAACTGCGACTGATCGTGGGCTTGTCGAATCTTCAATCGGGCAAGCGTCGCGGCGGCATGGAGAATCCGCGTCTCACCCCGGCCGGACCAGCGCGCCGCCCAGCCGCCCCACTCGAGATATCCCAGCACCCGGGCGCTGAACACCGCCATGATCGCGACGCCGGCGATGGCCACGCCGACGATGAAGTGATTCGCCGCGGCTGCCGCGATGCAGAAGACGGACAGCACGAAGCAGGCCACGTAAATCTGGATCGCGGCGATCGACGGCGAACGGCTGCGGTCCAGCAGCCGGTGGTGAATATGGTCGCGATCGGAGGAGAAGAGCGGCTGGCCGCGCATCCATCGGCGGGCGATGGCCAGAAGCGTGTCGAAGATCGGATAGCCGAGCGCGAAGAGCGGAACGAGGATCAGCACCGCGGTGTGCGACTTCTGCGCCGAGTGCAGCGACGCCAGCGCGAGATACATCCCCAGCGCGAGTGACCCGGTGTCGCCCAGAAAAACGCGTGCGGGGTGAAAGTTGTAGCGAAGAAATCCGAGGAGCGCCCCCGCCAGCAGGACCATCATCACGCTCATGTAATAGTTGCCGAGCCAGATCGCGACCAGCGCATTGACGCCCGACGCCAGCAGGCAGATGCCGACCGCGAGCCCGTCGAGCCCGTCGGTCAGATTCACCGCGTTGGTGATGCCGATGATCCAAGCGAACGAAAGAAAATACCCCGCGACGGCCGGAATCTGAACCGATTCGAAGAGCGGAAACGTGACGGCCTCAACCCGAAATCCCATCGAGACCGCCGCGAACGCCACGACCGCCTGAACCATCAACTTCACGCGCGGGCGGATCGTATGGCGGTCGTCGATCACGCCGAGCAGGATCATGCAGAACGTGCAGCTCATCAGCGCGTAGAGAAAGAACTCCTTCTCGCGGAGCATCTCTCCGACGCGGTTCTCCAGGCTCAGCGCGACGAACGCCCCCGTGAAGACGACGGCGAAGATGACCAGCCCGCCCATGGTGGCGGTCGCCCGTTCGTGGCGCTTCCGTCCCCAGGGTTGATCGACCCATCCAAGCCGCTCGGCCGCGAGGATGTACCCGGGCGTCGCCACGAAGGTCGCCAGCACCGCGGCGCCGAACAAAATCATGTAGGACTTGAATTGCCCGAGGAAGAGCAGCCATTCCGGCCAGGCGTTCGCAGCAGTCGTGTCGGCAGGCGGCAATCGGTCACCCTTGTTCCGGCGTCGAACCTGGCCGGCATCCTGTATGGCGGGCGTCCGACCCGCCGAACCATACTACCCGACAATCCTAAACCTCGATCGACCAGACCGGGACAAATCTCGCCCAAAAACGGTACACTCTCCCGATTGGATCCATTCTAATTGCTACGCCCACGCCGGGCGACGGGTCGAAGAGAGGGTCAAACACTTGAGCGTCCGCCTCATATTGGGACGAGCAGGCAGCGGAAAGACCTGGTGGTGCCAGAACCAGATCTGCGGGGAGCTTTCGCGCAGCCTCGTCGAAGGGCCGAAGCTGATTCTGCTTGTCCCGGAACAGGCTTCGCTTCAGATGGAGCGCGGGCTGCTGGCGATGCTCGAGACCTCCAACGTGAAGGCGCTGGGCCGATGCGAGGTGCTCAGCTTTCGCCGCCTCGCCAATCGCATCTTTGCCGAGACGACCGGCCCATCGCCGGTTCCGCTGACGCCGCTCGGTCGGCAGATGGCGCTTCGGCTGCTGATCAGCCGTCATCGAAAATCGCTGCGCGAATTCGCCCGGGTGGCCGAACGGGGGAGTTTCATCGTTGAAGTCTCGCGGGGCGTGGCCGAACTGCTGCAGGAGTCGATCACGCTGCAGCAGCTTGACGACGCCGCGGCGGCCGCGGAGGAATCGGGTGATCCGACGGCCGCGAGATTGCACGACGTGGCGCTGCTCTACCGGGCATACCTTGAGCATCTGGGCGATGAGCGTGTCGATCCGGAGGGGGTGCTCGATCTGGCCCGCACGCGAATGGCGGGCGCGGAGTGGCTGCGCGGGGCGCGAGTGTGGATCGACGGTTTCGCCGGTCTCACGCGGCAGCAGGTTCGAACGCTGGTGTCGCTCTCGCAGATTGCGTCGCACATTGATATCGCGCTGCTCGTGGATCCGGAACGTGCCGCAGGGATATCCAGCCTAGTCGATCCGAATAGCGACGCGTCCATCTTCACAAGAACCGAGCAGACGGCGGTGACGCTACTTCGCGCGTTCACAGATGCGGGCGTCAAAATCGAGAGCGCGATTAAGTTGACGCCTGCGACGCCGCCGCGGTTTTCAAGCGCGACCGCACTCGCGACGCTGGAGCGCGGAATCTTCAACGCCCCGCCGGTCATCAAGGTGGCCGATCACTTCGCCGATGGGTCCGACTCAAACCCGGAGAGCTCGGCTCAACTAGATGATGCCGCCCTTTCAATCATTCGGGCGCCGACGCGTCGCGATGAAGTTGACGCAGTGCTTCGGGCCGTTCTCGATCTCACCCAGCGGACCGAAAATCCGCTGCGCTATCGCGACATCGCCCTCATCGTTCGTGACCTCGCCCCCTATCACGACATCCTGTCCGCCGCCCTGCATGCACACCGCATCCCGTTCTTCATCGATCGCCGGCGGCCGATGCACCATCATCCGCTCGTGCAACTGGTCACCGGCCTCGTCTCGCTCATTGGAGGCCGCCGCTTCGATGACGCGATCGTGCGAATCCTCAAGACCGGGCTTTCGGGCCTCACCGACGATGCCGTCAACGCCATTGAGAATTACACGCTCGCGTTCGGCCTTCACCACCCGGCGGCGTGGACGCGGCGGTGGACGCGGCCGTTGCCGAATTCTCGCATCGGCGACCCCGCGAAGGCCGACGATCCGACTCGGGTTGAGATCGCGCTGGTCGATTCGGCAAGATCGACGCTGGTGGGAACACTCGGCGACTGGTGGCCGGGCGAAACTTCGAGCCGCGCGCATCCAAAAGCGGCGACCTGGGTGCGGCGGCTGCATGCGACACTTCAGGCGCTTCGCGTCACCGAGACACTGGCGGCATGGCGGCGGGCGGCGCTGGCGGCCGATCGACTTGATGAGGCCGCGGAGCACGAGCAGGTCTGGTCCGAACTCATGTCGCTGCTTGAAGAACTGGACGCCGCGCTGGGAGATGAATCGATGACCGGCCGGCAGTTTCGCGAAGTGGTTGAGTCCGGCCTGTCGGAGTTCACGCTGGGACTCACGCCTCCGACGCTCGATCAGCTTCTGGTCAGTTCGATCGAGCGGAGCCGCCACCCGGCGATCCGATGCGCGTTCATTCTCGGCTTTTCCGAGGGCGACTTTCCGGCGCGGGCCCGCGAGGAGACGATCTTCGGCGACGCGGAGCGGGCGTTTCTTTCCGCGCGCGACGCACGGCTTGGCCGCACGCGCGATGAGGAACAACTTGATGAGCGCGCCCTAGCCTACATTGCGGTGACGCGCCCGAGCGAGCAACTGTTCATCAGCTATCCGGAGTCTTCCGAGTCGGGGAGAAAGCTGGAGCCCTCGTCGTTTCTCAATTCGATTCTCGGCGCGGCGCCGGGGACGAAGATCCGCGAAGTGAAGAGCGATTCGGCCGATGGCGTCAGTACGGCGGCATCGCTCGCGGGCCGGCTCAATCTGACGCTTCGCGACTGGGCCGCCGGCAGAATCACTTCGGCCGAGGCATCGCCATGGCTCGCAGCCTATGACTGGGCGCGCAAGCTGGACGATTCGCGCCTGCGCGGGGCGGTCGCGGCGTCCCTTCGAGCGCTCGCGCCGATCGAGCCCGCGGAAGTCGCCGCCGATGTCGCAGCGATGCTGTGGCCCGCGCCGCATCGAACGAGCGTCACGCGGCTGGAGGCGTTCGCCCAGTGTCCGTTTAAGCACTTCGCACGATATGGACTGGGCCTCACCGAGCGGCCGGAGCATGAAGTCTCGCAGATGCACCTCGGCAATCTCTATCACGAAGTGCTGGAGCAATTCACCAACGATCTGATCGCGAGCGGCGATGACCTCGGCGGGCTTTCCGACGAGGAGATTCAAAGGCGGCTGACTGATCTGTGCGGCCGAATCCTGCCGCTCTACGCGGAGAAGCTCGGCCTGACGGATGACGAGCGCGACAAGGTTCGATGGCGGGCGGATCTTGAACTGCCCTTCGCACTCCGATCCCACCGGGCGACGATCGGCAGGACAGGCCTGCGTCCGAAATTCACGGAGAAGCAGTTCGCCGACGCCCGCGACAACGCCCTGCCCGCTCTTGTCCTCGAAACAGGCAATGGCGAGGTCGTTCACATTCGCGGCAAGATCGACCGCATCGACTGGGTCGAGCGCGGGGCCGAACGGATCGCCGTCGTTTACGATTACAAGCGGGCGCTGGGCCGCAGGCTCGCCCTCGATGAAGTCTACCACGGCCTTGCCCTTCAATTGCTCGCCTACCTGCTCGTCCTGCGCGACGCGGGCCTCGGCGCGGCCGACGCGCAGATCATTCCCGGCGGCGCGTTCTATCTCTCGCTCCTCGGACGCCATATCCGCGTCACCCATCCGAGCGAGGTCGATGGCGAAAAGTTCAATCCGTTCGCCCAGCTCAAGCCGCGCGGCGTCATCGATGCAGGCTGGATCGACCAACTCGATCCGACGATCTCGCCCCCGCCTGATTCGAAAAAGGGAGACCGCGGCGGCAGTTCCGAGGCTTTTTCGGTGCGTCGGACGAAGGACGGCGAGCTCGGCTATCTGAACAGCTCCGACGGCCTGCCGACGGGCGTCATGCCGCTCCTGCTCGAACATGTTCGCGCCCGAATGATTGAACTCGCCGAGCGGTGGCTCACCGGCGATGTGCGCGTGCTGCCCATCCGCCACGGGCGCCAGACGCCGTGTTCGACCTGCCCGTACCGGTCTGTCTGCCGGTTTGAATTCAGCACGCACGAAACGCGGGCGCTCTCGCCCCTCTCACGGACGACCGTGATCGACGCGCTGCTTGGACGCGAGCCGGCGTCTGACGATTCCGGCAGCGGAGCCGCAGGCGAGGAGGACGCATGAGCGGTATCCAGTGGACAAAGGAGCAGCGAGAGGCGATCGAGACGATCGATCGCAGCGTGCTCGTCTCCGCGGGCGCCGGCAGCGGCAAGACGGCCGTTCTGGCGGAGCGCTGCGCGAGAATCGTTGACGAGGCGACGCCGCCCTGCGATATCCACGAACTGCTCGTCGTCACGTTCACCGAGGCGGCCGCAACGGAGATGCGCGAGCGGATCGGCCGTTCACTTCGCGAACGTCTGGCGGCGCGGCCCGGCGACCGGCGACTGCGACGACAGCTCGCCTTTCTGGACTCGGCGAACATCTCGACGATTCACGCATTCTGCCGAAGCGTGCTCAACCGCTATTTCGCACAGGCCGACATCGACCCGCAGGCGCCGATTCTCGACGCCAACGAGGCGTCGATCCTGCGCCGCGAGACGATCAAGCAGGTGTTCGACGATCGCGCCGCCCGAAAAGATGCCGAGGGCGAACGATTTCTCGATTTTCTCGCCGCTTATGGCGGTTCAGAGGAGCGGCTCCAGCTGACCCTGCTCGATCTCGACAACTTCCTGACGTCGCTGCCCGCACCGGATGAGTGGCTTGCGGCCACGCTTGAGCACGCGAAGTGCCCGTCGGAGACCGAGTTGTCGGAATACTGGCTCGATGAGCTTCGTGCCTGTATTTCGAGCGAAATGTTCGCGCAGCTCGAGGCCGTGCATCAGGAGATGGAGGCACTCGCCCGCCGCGCCGAGCAGCTCGACGGCGCCGGCGGCGGCGACGACTTCACGAAGATCGTCGAGCCGTTCCTCACCTCGCTCGCAGAATACTCGGAGGCACTGGAAAAATGGTGCCGACGGCTCGCCGAAAAGTCCGACGGCCGCACGATTGATTCGATCATCACCGACGAATTGCCGAAGTACGCCTTCCCGGCCATTCCGAGGAAAGGCACCAAGATCTACAACGCGCTGCCGGAGCCCAAGCAGCACTTCTATGGACATGCCCAGGACGTACTCAAACAGGTTCGTGAAAAATCGCTCAAGCCGTTTCAGGAATCGTGGAGCGCTTTCACGACCGCAGGCTGGGCCGCCGGTCTGCGTGTGGTCGGGCCGCATCTCCAGACCGCGGCCGACGTGCTCCGCGAGACGCGCGAGAATTACCAGGCGGCCAAACGCGAGTTGGGCGTCATCGACTTCGGCGATCTGGAGCGCATGACGCTCGATCTGCTGCGCGACGAGTCGAACGGCATCGCCGCACGGCTGCGAAACGACATTCGCTACGTGCTCGTCGATGAGTACCAGGACGTGAATCCGATTCAGTCGGAAATCATGCGCCTGGTCAGCCGGGAAGCCGATCCGGCGCGGGCGGCGAATCTCTTCACCGTCGGCGACGTGAAGCAGAGCATTTATCGATTCCGGCTCGCCGAGCCGCAGATCTTTCTAGACCGACGGGCCGAGTTCATTCGCGAAGGCAAGACCGGGGCGATCGTTGCGACTGGCCGCGCAGTCGATCTGAATCGAAACTATCGCAGCACACGGCCGGTGATCGACGTCATCAACGCGATCTTCGAGAAGATCATGGCGGCCGACCTGGGCGGAATCGACTACGACAAGCAGGCGCGGCTCGTACATCCCTCGGAAAGCGAGAACCAGAGTTCGAACAGCATCAAACCAGCGGAGCCTGTCACGACCGCTGCACCGCAGACAGATGTCGCTCTCGAACTTCACGTCCTCGAGAAGCCGGGTCGGGCGCGGGCGCCCCACGCACCGGAGGTCTATGAGTCTCCCGGCTCGGGCGGCGGCGAATCCGAACCCGCCGATGCGAACAGCAGCGACGGCGACGCGGCCGACTGGGAGCAGATCGAACGAGAGGCCTACGTCATCGCGGAGCGCATCCGTGCCGAGGTGGCGGCCGGCCGGACGTACGGCGACATCGTCATTCTGCTTCGCTCGATGAAGGCGCGGGTGCATCTCTTTTCGCGCACGCTCGGCAAGCTGGGCATTCCCGTCTTCGCCGACACCACCGGCGGGCTCTTCGACGCGCTCGAGACCCGCGACATTGTCGCCGTGCTTCAGGTGCTCGACAATGATCGAAACGACATCCCCCTCGCGGCGGTACTGCGCTCGCCCCTTCTCGGCGAACCGATGAGTGCCAATGATCTGGCCCGGATTCGGATCGACGCGGGCGATGAGGGCCGATCGCTGCCGTTTCACGCGGCTGTTCGAAAATACGCGGAGGGGGGCTCGGACGAATCGCTGAGGTCCAGTCTCCGCATTCGGCTTGCATCGCTCGGCGAATGGCGCCGCCGCATCCGGCTTCGCCCCGTCGCCGACGTGCTCTGGGAAATCTACGATGAATCGGGATACCTCGCCCACGTCTGCGGGCTTCGCGACGGCCTTCAGCGCCGGGCGAACCTCATTCAACTCCACGAACACGCCCGCAAGTTCGGCGATTTTCAAAGGCAGGGCCTGAGCCGGTTCCTTCGATTCCTCGACGACCTTCAAAAGACCGGCCAGGACCTCGACGCGGGCTCGGTCGCCGCGCCGACCGGCGACGTCGTTCGCATCATGACGATTCACCGCAGCAAGGGGCTTGAGTTTCCCGTCGTCATCGTCGGCGAACTCGGCAAGCGGTTTAACCTGTCGGACGCAACGGGACCGGTGCTCTATGACCGGCGACTCGGAATCGCGCTGGAGGCCGTCGACCTTGAGCAGCGGATCATCTACCCGACGCTGCCGCATCGACTGGTCGCCCGGGCGAATCGAACCGAAATGCTCGCCGAGGAACTTCGTGTCCTGTATGTGGCGCTCACCCGCGCGAGGGAGAAGCTCATTCTCGTGGGAACGGGCAGTGCGGACGTGATTCTCGGCGCCGAGGCGCCGCGACCGGGACCGCTTCCACTTCTGCGTCGACGATCCGCCGGCAGCGCGCTCGCGTGGATGACCGCCGCGCTGGACGCCCTTGGGCGGAGTCACTTTGACCGGCTGGTGTCGCACACGATCTACGACATGGAAACGATGAGCGGCTGGACGCTCGATCCGAAGCCCACGTCGAGCGAGCAGGAGAAGCTGGCCGCGCTTTCGAACTTCACATCAATCGAAGCCGCCGAGGCAAGTTCCATCACGCCCCATGCGGCATCCGCGTCGTCCACCGCCGTGCTGGCGCGGCGGCTGCTCACGCCCTACCCGGCGGCGTCGCTCACGCGCGTGCCGGCGGTCGTCGCCGCGAGCGCCCTCAAACGACGATGGAACACGATCGCGGATGCCGACGAGCCCATATCGACGATCGCCCCCGAAACATTCGGCCCATCCGTTCAGGTGATTTCGTCGACCGCCAATGCGGCGAGTCCGTCGTCTCCGACGCCTGATGCAGATTTTCGAACGCCGTCATTCGCCGCTTCGGGCGCCGATCTGACCGCAACCGAGCGCGGCACGCTCACCCACGAATTCCTGCAGCGCCTCGATCTCGCCCGCCCGTGCGATGCGGCCGATCTCAAGGCCCAGCTCACCGACATGCAGTCGGCCGGGCTCCTCACGCGCGAGGCGGCGCGATCGATCGATCTGGCCGCCATTGAGTGGTTCTTCACGACCGAGGTCGGTGGCAAACTCCTGGGCCGCGAAACGCGCGTGCTGCGCGAGTGGCCGTTCGTACTCGGCGTGGAGCCGACGCGGTTCGACGCCCGGGCGATTGCAAAGTCGACCGACGACGTGCTCCTCGTCCGCGGCATCATCGACTGCCTCTTCGACGCCGGCGACGGCTGGCAGGTGCTGGACTACAAGACGGATCGCGTCACTGGACCGGCACTCAACGAGCGCGCCGCCCTCTACGCAGGACAGATTCAGATCTACGCCGCGGCGGTTGAGGCGGTCTGGGGGGTGCGGCCGGCCGTCAGCTGGCTGGTCTTTCTGAACGCACGACGCGTCGTCTCCGTGTGAGACAAGGCGTTTTGTCTCAACGCCATAAAGATGGCACGCCAAAGACCGCTGGCCGCGGACCCGCTGTATCGCGAGAGAGGCCTGCCGAACTTGATCCGCGAATCGGGGGCCGTGCATCCGGGGCGTTGAGCACTGGGTGGGAAAAATGGCGCACGGGGTCATTCATACGGCGTTAGCGCAAACTTAATATTCCCATGGCCGCCCGTCGTGATCACGCGACGTCCTCATTGAGCCCTCTATTTCGCCTTGAACCGGGCGCCGAGTCATCGCGAGACGGCCCGAAAGCGCCGAGCGTTCTCGCCATTTTGACGCACGAGACCTGACGCATCGAACTTCGATGCCAACCCGCATCGATCCCTGCGAAGAATTGCCCAGCGAGTGCGCGACCGGCACCCAGAGATTATTTCTTACTTCACCAGAAAATGGAGAACCGGGGGTCTGACAGCGGCCATCGGATTTCGTTAACATCCGAAGCCGACGCAGACCCATCCGTCAGGAGCAAGAGCATGACCGATCCGCGATGGAAGAATGTCACAGTCATTACACACCCGGTCGTTCAGGAACGCCTCACGGTTGCACGCGACAAGCGAACCACGGTCGAACAGTTTCGACGCCTCGTCGGCCACATCGCCCGCTTGATGGCCTTTGAACTCACCCGCGACTTTGCCACCGAGCCGGTCGATATCGAAACGCCCATGGGCCCCTGCCAGGGCTGCAAGCTCGCCCGCGATCTCACGCTCGTTCCCATACTTCGCGCGGGGCTGGGCATGGCCGAGGGTGTGCATCAGCTCTTTCCCGGCGCTCGCATGGGCCATGTGGGCATCTTTCGTAACGAAAAGACCCTCGAGCCGAACGTCTATTACAACAAGCTGCCCCCCAACATCGCGCAGACAGACGTGATCGTCATCGACCCGATGCTCGCCACCGCCGGCTCGCTGAACAAGGCGGTGGATGTCATCAAGGAGACCGGCGCCCGAAGCATCAAGGTGCTTTGCCTCGTCGCGGCCCCCGAAGGAATCAATGCGCTGAACAGTCGCCACCCCGACGTGCAGGTCTATACCGCCAGCGTCGATCAGAAACTCAACGAACGCGGCTACATCATTCCCGGCCTTGGCGATGCAGGGGATCGACTTTTCGGCACCGCGTGAAACCCGTTCGCGCGACGGGAGCGTAATCGAGGATTCGCCCGTCATGCGAGCAAGACTCTAACCATTCGGAGACACACACTTGGCCAGTGAAAACTCCGCCCCTTTTCAGAGCGGCACGGCAGTCAACAAGACGAACTACTTCAGAACCCGCCGCGCACGATTCCTGATCTGTTTCATCCTCGCGTCGGCGCCCGTGCTTCGGCTAGCGCCAAGGCGGACTTTCGCGGAGGAACCACCGGTGAACTCCGCCAATGCCGCCGCCGGGAACAAGTCGGTTGCAACCTCGCAGCCCGGCGATTCACCGACGACGGCCCCATCGGAATCGGCTCAGCCGACAAGCGAGCGCAGGAAGATGTTCACTTCGCGCGCATCCGGCACCGGGAATGACTCCCTGCCGCCGGACTATGTCATTCAGGCCTCTGAATATGCGAAATGGTTTGGGGAGGAGAACGCCGACGCGTGGGAGTGGCTCGACATCGGGATGGAGCAGCGGTCGCGCTACGAAAAGCGCGACGACTTCTTCATCGCGAACCAGGAATCGTCAGACCATTTCCTCATGCGAAACCGCGCGTACATCGGCATTCGCGAAATCCTCGATCCTGTTCGATTCGCATTCGAGTTTCAGGACTCCAGAGTCATGGGCGCAGACTTCCCGTTCAACAACAATAACATCAATGAAAACGAACTGACTCAGGCGATTCTGGAGTTTTATTTCAAAGACGCATTCGGCCCCGGCGAACCACTGAGCATCCGGACCGGCCGGATGAATTTTGACATTATCGACCGCCGCCTGTTCGGTCGACAGGGGTTTCGCAATTCGACCAACTCATACGATGGCATTCGCATCCGCGCCGGCGACGAGTCCACAAAGAATGAATTCAATCTGTTTGCCGTGCGGCCCGTCGAACGGCTCCTTCGTCAGCCGGATCGCCCGGATGAGGAGCGGTGGCTCCTGGCGCTGACGGGGGCGTTTCGAGGACTGAATCCGAATCTGACTCTCGAGCCGTATTACTTCATGTTCGACGAGGATCGAAAGGGCCTTAATCAATTCGATCGCGAGTTGCACACCTTCGGACTTCATGCCTACGGCCTCATCGGTGACTCGGGCTTTGATTACGATCTGAACTTCATGTGGCAAACCGGAAAGAGCCGGCGGCAGAATCATCGCGCGCTCGCAGCACACGCCGAGGCCGGGTACACCTTCAAACACGAGTTCAAACCCCGATTGGCGTTCTTCGCCGACTACGCCTCGGGCGATCGCAATCCGAACGATCGAACCAACGAGCGGTTCGATCGCCTGTTCGGCAATTCCCACTCGGCCTACGGCTATTCGGATTCGTTCATCCTGGAAAACTTCATTCAGGCGGCGATGCGACTCACGCTCCAGCCGACGGAGAAGCTCCGGATCGAAGGCTTTTTCCGAAACTACTGGCTGGCCAGCGATTCAGACTCGTGGGGCCAGACCGGCCGGCGGGATCGGACCGGACGAAGCGGCGACTTCATCGGCCATGGCTTTGACATCATGGCGGTGTACCAGGTCACAAAGAAGCTCTCAGTTGAAGTCGGCTATGCGCACCTGACGGTGGGAGACTTCATCGCGAACACGGCCGCAAAAAGCGACGACAGCGACTTCTTCTACGTACAGACCCGGCTGAAGCTGTGATCGATTCGCGGACCTTGGCCCCGAAAACCCGCCATCGCTCGCAATCGCCGACGCGGCCCGGCGTTAGGCACGATATTCCTCGCCTCAGACGTCCCTCGCTGGAGATTCACCGATGTCATTTCGTTCCAATCAGGGGAACCTCACTGCCGCCCTCCTGCTGTTGATCTCGATAGCCTCGAACGCCGCGTGCGGCCTTGAATCGGGTGCGAACGGCGCGCCGACGACCGGACCGTCGGTCGAGAAGGTCAGGATTCGAAGCTTCCGCCTTCAGTCGAGAACCATCGAGGTTGCCGGCGTCGGCCGAAAGTATCTGTTATACGTCCCGCCAGCGCCGGACTCCGATGAAACCCCGGCCGCCATGCCCCTCGTCTTCATGCTTCATGGCGGCGGCGGGACGGCACGCGATGCCGCGGACCGAGGGACCAACGGTCGCTGGTTGGAACTGGCCGACCGGGATCGATTCGCCGTTGCCTTTCCACAGGGAATCGACAAGCAGTGGAACGACTGCCGCAGTGATGACACCCATGCGACCGGCGCGACGGCCGATGACGTCGCGTTCTTCTCCGCCATGATCGCCGACATCGCCAGGTCCGATCCGATCGACTTCAAACGCGTCTATGCGGCCGGCATTTCCAATGGCGGCATGATGTCCATCCGACTCGCCATTGAGATGCCCGACCGCTTCGCGGCCGTCTGCTCGTGCGTGGGGTCCGTGGCCGCCCTGAGTGACTGCGCCGCGCCGACGAAGCCCGTTCCGTTCATGTACATGATCGGCACGGCCGATCCGCTGATGCCGTACGAGGGCGGCGCCATCGCCGTCAGTCGCCGAAATCCGCAGGGCCGCGGCACGGTTCTGTCGGCCATGGAATCGCTCGCATTCTGGCGCAACGTGAATCACGCCGACGGCATGCCGACGATTGAGAACCCGCCGGATACCGACAAGTCCGATGGCAGTTATGTGGTCATCACGACGTGGCGGCCCGAGGGTCTTGGCGATTCGAAGACATCGCGCTCCGACAGGACAGCGACGCCGTCAAAGGGCGCGTCGTCAACCGGCAAGAAATCGAGCAGCGCGGCGGACGCAACCGAAGGCGCGGAAGTCGTCTATTACGAAATGATCGGCGGCGGCCACGGCTGGCCCGGCGGAAATCAGCACGGCGTTCTTTACCAGCAGATTGTCGGTAAGAAGAATCTCGATATCAATGGCGCGGACGAGGCGTGGAAGTTCTTCTCCCGGCATGTGCGCGATTAGCCTGCCAAGGCCTCGTCTGCTAACTGAGTTTCCCAGTCAGCCACGTTCGCGCCGCCTCGACCACCGCCGCCAGCCTGGAGGCATCCGGGCCGCCGCCCTGCGCCATGTCCGGCCGGCCGCCGCCCTTGCCGCCGACGACCGGGGCGATCTCCTTGATCAAATCGCCCGCCTTGACGCCCTTCTTTACCACGTCCGGCGTCATGGCCGCCAGCAGCGTCACCTTGCCGCCCTCGTCGCTTGCCAGGAGGAGCGCGGCCGACCCCGCACGGCCGCGCAGCGAGTCCGACGCGGCGCGGAGCTGGTCCACCGTCGCGCCGTGCAGCGCGCCGCAGATGATCGCCACGCCGCCGGCCTCTACGGCTGATGCGAGCAGTTCGTCGACATGCGACATAACCTCGGCCGCGCCGGCCTTTGCGGCCTCTTTCTGGGCCTGCTTGGCCTTTTCCTGAAGATTCGCGATATCGGCCCGCATGCGCATTTTTTCGACGACGGGCAGCTCGTTCTCGTTGATGAACGTGGTGATTTCGGCGATCCGCTGCGGCAAGGATGAGGCCGAAGACTTCGCGGCGTCGACCAGGAGGCGTGCCAGCGCAGTGGCATGACGATCCACGCGTTCCGCGTGCTCACCGGTCACGCCGACGACACGCCGAACGCCCTTCGCGACGGCCGACTCCTCGACCAATCGAAATCGTCCGATCTCGCCGGTGCTCTTCAGATGAGTTCCGCCGCAAAACTCGACCGAGAATTGCCGCCACTTGGGATTTGACGGATCCGCAAGCATCTCATCGACGCCCGGCCCGACGGAGACGACGCGAACGACTTCAGGATACTTCTCACCGAACACCGCCCGGAGGCCATTGATCTTCAAGGCCTCCTTCTGCGGCACTTCCTTGGCGAACACCTTCAAATTCTTCTTGATCTGCTCATGCACGAACGTCTCGATCCGCGCCAGCTCGTCCTCAGCAATGGCCGACGGATGGGAGAGATCGAATCGCGTCTTTTCGTCATCGACGAGCGAGCCCTTCTGTTGAACATGCTCGCCGAGCACCTCGCGAAGCGCCCAGTTCATGACGTGCGTCGCGGTGTGATTCTTCATCACGGCAAAGCGCGCCGAGTCAATCTCCACTTCGACATTCGTGCCGACAGTGAGCTGCCCGGACTCCATGCGACCGACATGGACGACCGCTTCGCCGATTCGGGCCGTGGTTGTAAAGCGAAACCGCGAGCTACCCGCTGAAATCAATCCGCGATCACCGACCTGGCCGCCCTGTTCTCCGTAGGCGCACGTTCGATCGAGCAAGACGCCGAGTTCCTGACGCTGCGGAATCTCGCCTGAAGCCTGCCAGGAGTTGTCGAGAACGTAGCCGAGAATCTTGCCGGGCGACTTCGTCGATTCGTACTTTGCAGAATCGTTCGTCGCCGGCAGCGCCCCGTCGACATTCAGAGAAATCTGCGAGACGGACTTGCCGCCGGCCCGCGCCTTCTCCCGCGCCGCCTCCATCAGCCGCTCATATTCGCCGATGTTCACCGTCATCCCTCGCTCGAGGGCCATCAGCTCGGTCAGGTCGATCGGGAAGCCGAACGTATCGTGCAGCTTGAACGCGTCCTCGCCGCTGATGCGGCCATGGTGGTGCGTCGCCGCGTACTCCGCCGCCTCGTTGAACAGCGCGATGCCGCGATCGAGCGTGCGGCCGAACGACTCCTCCTCGTCGCGAATGATCGCGGCGACATGATCCACATTCTTTCCACCGTGGGCCGCCCTGAGCTCGGGAAACGCCGCCGCCATCGCCTCCGCCACGGCTGAAACCAGACGGCAGAGAAATGGCTCGCGCGTGCCGAGGTACTGCCGGCCGTAGCGCACCGCACGACGAAGTATCCGCCGAAGCACATACCCGCGACCTTCATTGCTCGGGACGGCGCCGTCAGTCAGCGCGAACGTAAGCGTTCGAATGTGATCGGCCACCACGCGGTAGGCGACATCCTTCATGATGTCGGGATTCGGAGAAGACGGCGCCCCGCCCTGGCCACCCGATTCCAGCAGGCCCGTATAAGCCGGCGCCCCGGTCACCTTCTGAATCGCCGCGAAAATCGGCGTGAAGACATCGGTGTCGTAGTTGCTGGTCTTTCCCTGGAGGACCGAAGTGATCCGCTCAAACCCCATGCCGGTGTCGACATGCTTGGCGGGCAAAGGTGTCAACTTGCTGTCGCTGCCGCGGTTGAACTGGATGAAAACCAGATTCCATATCTCCATCACCCGCGCGTCGCCCGCGTTGACCAGCTTGCCGCCGCTCTTGTCGGGCGTCAGGTCGATGTGAATCTCGCTGCAGGGTCCGCAGGGGCCGGTGTCGCCCATCTCCCAGAAGTTGTCCTTCTTGTTGCCGGGGTGGACGCGCTCGGGCGGCAGAATCTTCAGCCACAGATCGCGGGCCTCGGTGTCGGGTTCAAGACCCTCGGACTTGTCGCCCTCGAAATAGGTGGCGTGAAGGCGCTCGGCTTCGACGCCCCAGACCTTCGTGAGCAGCTCCCACGCCCACTCGATCGCCTCCTTCTTGAAGTAATCGCCGAAGGACCAGTTGCCGAGCATCTCGAAGAACGTGTGGTGATAGGT
>CALLKH010000265.1 GCA_938008425.1 uncultured Planctomycetaceae bacterium
GGGGCGGGCCTGACCTGGGGGCCGGCTGACGGTGTCATTCATCTGACAGGAACCGTGACGGTCGGAAACGGCAATACCCTGACGATTCAACCCGGGACCCTGATCATGGCTGACGCCGGGCCGGCGCAGAACGGTACCGCGATCGTGACGAGCGGATCGGGCCGGGTCCTGTCGCAGGGAATCCAGGCGAATCCGGTCTTCTTCTTCGCGACGAACGGTCCATCCGCGATGTCGCTTCCACAGACCCAGACGAATAACAACTCCTCGTGGCGCGGCCTGGATCTCAACGGAAGCGGAACGTCGTCGATTGAACACACCTTCATCACGGGCGCCGGCAACGGCATTGTCACGGGACATCCCCGTCCGCCCATTATTCGAACGCTGGGCACGCACAATCTGAGCCTTGTAGATACCGTGTTCGCCGATTGCCCCGGGCTGGGACACACGGCCGCCACCGGGGCGAGCGGAACCTACAACATCACCCGCTGTCTCTTCTCGCGCATGGGAATCGGCGGCGAGTGGCTTGGCACGGGCTACACGCTCATCATCGAGGATTCCTGGTTCACCCGAATCGGCCGCGCGCCCGAACCCAACGGCGTGGACGGCGACGCCCTTCATGTCGATCGTTCCGGAAATACCGTGATCGTACGTGGCTGTGTGCTGACCGACTGCGGTGATGACATGATCGATCACTCCACGGGTGCGACCCCGGTGATTGAAAACTGCATCATCTATGACGCGCGCGACAAGGCGGTGAGCCTGGACGGCAGCGGCACGATCACGATGACGAACTGTCTGGTTTTCAATTGTCCCGGACACGTTCGTTGCGCGAACGCACCGGCGTTCATTCGCAACTGTACGTTCTCCCAGAGCACGACCGTTTCCGGTCCGAACTGCACTTCCAGCCTTTTCGACAAGAGCATTTTCTGGACGACCAGCGTCGCCACGTGCTGCGGCAATGTGAATCATACGATCGTCGGCAACGCGGGCGATCTGGGATGCGGCGCCGGCAATCAGTCGACGAATCCCCAGTTCTTCAACGCGTCGGCGTGCCAGTACGAAGTTCTCCCCACCTCGCCGGCCTTCAATGCCGGGCCGAACGGCGAACTGATCGGCTGGCTGGGTTTCCCGGTGCCGGAGTCATGCGTCGACGTCAGCCACTGCGACGACGGCGATCCTTGCACGGCCGACTCGTGTGTGAACGGCCAGTGCCAGCACGCCATCATTCCGGGTTGCCAGATCTGCACGATCAACAGCGAGTGTGACGACGGACTCTACTGCAACGGCGTCGAGTTCTGCGGCGGCGGGGGCACCTGCCAGGCGGGAACGCCGGTCAACTGCCCCGGCGGCACCTGTGACGAATCCATCGACCAGTGCGTCGAGTGCCTGTCGAACAACGATTGCGATGACGGGAATCCCTGCAACGGCGTTGAGACGTGCCTCGCGGGCTTCTGCCAGCCGGGCACGCCGCTCGACTGCTCATCGTTCAACACCGATTGCACGATCGGCGTTTGCAATCCGGGTACGGGACAGTGTGAATCGCAGGCCACCAACCAGGGTGGTTCCTGCGACGATGGCCTGGACTGCACTTCGGGTGACACCTGCTCGGCGGGCGTTTGTCAGGGCACGCAGAATTGTCCTCCGGGACAGTCGTGCGACGGCAACGGCAACTGCGCCACGGGCCCGCAGACGGTCACCTTCCGTGACGGCGTAAGCGGTTACGCGGGCACGCAGGATACATTCCTGCGGCAATCGGCGCCGGATACGATCAGTGGTGCGTCGACGATCTGGGAGTGGGACAATGATGATCCCAGTTCCTCGGGCCAGCGGAACATCGGCCTGATTCGGTTCGACGCGATCTTCGGCACGAATGCGGGACAGATCCCGCCGAATGCCACCATCAATTCGGCGACGCTCACCCTGTTCGTCAATGATCCGAGCGCCGGCACAGTTGGCACGGTCAATCACTCGCTCGCTGACTGGAGCGAAGCCACCGCAACATGGAACAACTTCGGCGGTGATCCGGGTGTGCAGCCCGATGAGACCGGAACCCAGGTTGCAAATGCGCCGACGGCGGCCGGGCTGCAGACGGTCAACGTGACGGCCAGCCTCCAGGCCTGGGTGGCCAGTCCCGCCAGCAATCTGGGCTGGCTCTTCCTTCCAACCGCGACAGACGGCGTCGAGATTCGATCATCTGAGACGGCCACGATTGCGGATCGACCGCTCTTGACCGTGGAATTTGTTGTTCCGGCCGGGTGCCAGAATGACGGTGATTGCGACGACGGCGTGTTCTGCAACGGCGCGGAAACCTGCGATACCTTCTCTGGCGTCTGCCAGCCCGGCTCGGACCCGTGCCCAGGCGCGGGTTGCGACGAAACGGCTGAAGTCTGCGTGCCTTCAGTTTCCGTGGCGGCGGCCGGCTCCCGTTACCTCAGCGTTACTCCGGCGGCCGGTCCCGATCCCGTCGCCATTCGCGTCGAGAATGTGACGCTGCCGTGTCTCCCGCGCTACGCCGGAACGGACGGTCGATTGACGGATACCCCGCTGTATCTGACGCCCGCCGTCTGGGGGACGCTGCTTGTGTCAGATCGCGAAATTCTGCCGGGCACGACCTACGACGTCGTGGCGGAGTCGGCGAATGGCGTGTCGTCGCCGCCGGCCTCGGCGACCACTTACGCATGGGGCAACGTCAACAACGCCGACGACGTGGATATCTACGACGTGTTGTGCGTACTCGATGGATACGGCGGCTCGTTCGCGCTGTGCCCGCTGACCGCGGATGACCAGCTTGGTGTGCTCGGCGATGAGTTTACGCCGGATCAGGCCATCGATCTGCTGGACGTGATGGCGGTGCTGGATGCGTATTCCGGGCTTCCGTACACCGACGATGATCCATGCGAACTGGGCCGCGGCGGCCCGGGCGGTCCGGATGAAGGCGCCGTCGCAACGCTGAGACTCAAGAGGCCCAAGAATCTCTCGGGATTGACGGCCGATCAGCGTATCCCCATTAAAGCGTATGTGTCCGGCGCGGCTGACGTGCGAGGTTACCAGCTTGAATTCGAAATCACGGGCGGAAACGGGGCGCCTTTGGTCGTCGATTCGATCGTGATTGACGAGACAGCGCCGGACTACGTCTTCGCCGGAACTTCGTCGTTCGTGGCTCGTGACCTCCCTCAGCGGCGAATTGCGAACACGTTGCAGTCTGGCGGTGTGACGGCGAACGGTAATCGCTATCTGGCGACCATCTATCTGAAGCCGGCCAAGAAATCTTCCGGCGCCTATACGGTTCGATTGAAAGCCGCGAGCCGGACGATGCTGGTCGACTCGTTGCGGCAGCGGATTGAATGGAACGATGAATCAGCGATTGAGGTCATCGTGGCGCCGGGCGGCGGTACGGTCGCGCAACCCGCCGGCCTGTCAGATTGATCTGCCCCGCTGTCGGCGATTGAACCGAGAGAAAGTTTCAGGGTTCAGGAATCAAGATGCGTTCGAAGGCGGATAGTCAGTTGAGGTCTTGCTCCGGCCGCGGGTGGTGCCGGGGAGGCTGGATCTGCGCGCTGGTGATCGGGCTGACATGGGGAATCACCCTGGCCGATCCCGGTCCGCATCATGACGTCGAGCGATTGACAGCGCTCCTGAATGAGCGGCCGGATGATCTGGGTCTGCTGATCGAACGGGCCCACTATTGCCGGCTGGACAAACAGTATGCCGCGGCGCTGAAGGACCTGGATCGGGCGGAAGCCCTGGCCGCGGATCGTCCGGACATTCACTTTCATCGCGGCCTCGTTTTTGTGGATGAGTCCCGACATGAGCCGGCGGAACGCGAATTCACGGCTGCGATCAACGGCGGACTGACCACCGGCCGCGCCTATGCTGCGCGCGCCCGAGTCCGGGTGTGCCTCGAGAAGACCGAGGAAGCGCTGGCCGACTACGAGAAGGCGATCGCGTTGGAGGCGGACCTGGAACTCTTCGTGGAGCGGGGCGCGATCCAGGTGCGATCGGGGCGTCTCGAGGAAGCCGAAAAGGGCTATCTCGAGGCGGTTGCGAAGCTGGGCGATTCGTATGTGATTCGATCGGCGCAGATCGATCTCGCCGAACGGCGCGGCTGCTTCGCGAGGGCCTTGGAAATCGTCGACGAGCAGCTTTCGCGATCGCGAGTCAAGACTGACTGGCTTCTCAAGCGTGCCGAGATCCATGAGCGGATGGCAAATCCGAAGGCGGCGAAGGCCGATCTTGAGGCCGCGCTCACTGAGAGCAACGCCGCCATCGCTCGGAAGCCCGTCGGAATTCATTTGGTGACCCGCGCCCGGGTCTTGCTGGCCATGGGGCGGAGGGAAGCATCGCGACAGGACGTCTTGCTGGCGCTGTCGAAGTCGCCGGCATTCATTCCGGCAAAGGAGTTGCTGGCTCAACTCGATTCGAGTGACACCTTGGGTGCACCCACGACCCCTGCGAACGCCAAGGATGTTTCGCGTGCGTATTGCGGCGGGGCTTCGCCTGAGGACATTCCAGCAGGAGCAGGGGAAGCATTGAAACATTCCGCCGGCGAGTAGTCGAATAAAGCAGGGGAAGAGTTCGCGGAGCCCTCCGGAAGACGGAAGGGCGCAGAGGAAAGAAAAATGCGTAAACAAGTCGGAGAGACCTGCGTCAATCAGAAGCGACTGGGATGGTGCATCGCCGTTGCGTTCGCGTTCACGGTGGCGATACCCTTCGCGGCGGTTCATGCCACAACGGTGACGTTTCAACAGGGCACCAATCTGACCGGCACGGCGACGCCGTATGCCGGAACCTCTGACACGTACATTCACCAGGATCCGGCCAATGCGTCAACCGACAACGGAGCGCTGCAGTCGTTCGGCTGGGACAACGACGATCCCAATGGAAGCGGATTCGACGCGTACGGCCTCATTCGCTTCGACGGGATCTTCGGAAACGGCACCGGTCAGATTCCGCCGGGACAGGTAATCACGCAGGCCACGCTTTACCTCACCGTCTTCGATACCGGCGATCCTGCGACACTTCATCATCCCAACAATGCCTGGACCGAATCCACCACTTTTTCGAGCTTCTGCGGCGCGGGGTGTACCTCCGGCGTTCAGTATGGCCCTCAAGTCGGATCGGTTACAGCCGCGTCGGCCGCCGAGACGAGCATCAATGTCACCAACAGCGTGCAGGCCTGGCAGGATGGCGCCACCAACAACGGTTGGATCATTATTCCAGGCGGACCGGGCGGCGTGGACGTTCGCTCAAGCGAATACACCACGACTGCGCAGCGACCTCGGCTGGTTGTGCAGTATGGCGAGGGAGCGCCGTCGGGCGGCACGCTGACGCGCGAACCCTACCTGCAGTTCGGCACGCCCACCTCGATGACCGTGTGCTGGCGGACGAGCACGGCGACCAACAGTCGCGTGAATTTTGGCACGGTCCAGGGCTCCCTGACTTCCTTCGCGGACAACGCGACCGTTTCGACGGACCATGTCGTGACGATCAGCGGCTTGACCTCGGCAACGCGTTACTACTACTCGGTCGGATCGACCACGGGCGTGCAGGGCGGCGGCACCGCCGATCACTTCTTCGAAACCTCTCCACCGGTCGGTTCGACCGGCACGTTCTCATTCTGGGCCGTCGGCGACGGAGGCAACGGAACCACCAACCAGTTGAATGTGATGAACGCCATGCGGACCGTGACGTCCGCCTCGCCGCCGGACTTCGCGGTGCACCTTGGCGACATGGCCTACACCAGCGGAACCGACTCGGAATTCACGACCAATCATTTTGCGCCTTACGCACCGGTCCTTCGAAATACCGTGCTGTGGCCGACGCTTGGGAATCATGAAGGCGCGTCGACGACCTCCGGCGGATGCTGGCCGCTCCCGTGCAGTCCGGGCACGACCGCGGGCCCTTATTATGATGCGTTCGTTGTACCGACGAACGGCGAGGCGGGTGGCGTGGCTTCGGGAACGGAAGCGTACTACTCGTTTGACTATGCGAACGCGCACTTCATCAGTCTGAACTCGTATGAGGTCAGTCGTTCGCCGTCGGGGCCCATGGCCCAGTGGCTTCAGGCCGATCTTGCCGCAACCACCCAGGCGTGGATTATTGCATTCTGGCACCACCCGCCGTATTCGAAGGGCACCCACAATTCGGATACTGAAACCGAACTTCGTGAGATGCGGCAGAATATCCTGCCCATTCTGGAAGCCGGCGGCGTTGATCTGGTGCTCTCCGGCCATTCGCACAGCTACGAGCGCTCTTATCTGATCGACGGGTTCTACAACACGCCCACCGTCGTGCCGGGCGACGGCGAGATTCTCGACGGCGGCGATGGACGAACCACGGGAACCGGCGCCTATGAAAAGAATGCCGGCGTCAATTCGCACGAGGGTGCCGTATATGTGGTCGCGGGGCATGGCGGCCAATCCACCGGCGGGCAACTCAATCATCCTGTGATGTATTTCTCCGAGGCCCAGTTCGGGTCGTGCATCGTCACCATCAACGGCGGCGATCTGACGCTGCAGAACATTCGCGCCAACCAGCAGGTTTCGGACTTCTTCTCAATACATAAGGGTGCGCTGCCGCCCCGCGTGGTTGCCGAAGTGCCTTCGAAGAGTGCCGTTGTCAGTGCACTCGCCAGTGTGACGATCACCTTCGACCGCGGCGTCACGGGTGTCGATGCGGGTGACCTTACCGTGAACGGCTCGGCCGCGACGAACCTCAACGTGGTGAGCGCGCGCGAGTATTCCTTCAGCGGGTTCGCCAGCCCGGCCGCCGGGAATGTATTGGTGGAGGTCGCGCCGGGGGGCATCGCCGACGCCGCCAACAACGCGTTGACGTTTACCGGCACTTCATGGAACTATACGGTCGACAATTCGCCGCCCGCCCTGTCGAGCGAGTCGCCTTCGCGCGGATCGAACGTCGCGGTTTTGAACACAATCTCCGTTGAATTCACCAAGCCCGTGTCGAATGTCTCGCCGGATGACCTGCTGGTCGATGGCGCGCAGGCGACGACGTTGATCGGGCTTCAGGGATCGCGCGGCCCGTTCATCTTTTCGGGTTTCCCGACGCCGGCGGACGGACTCGTCAATGTCCAGCTGCTGCAGGACGGAATCATCGACGACATCGGGCAGCTCTTCGCGGGAGACTCATGGACCTATACCCTGGCCACGCGGCTCGTCATCAACGAATTCCTGGCCTCCAACAACACGCTCAACACCGATGAGAATGGAAGCTTCGATGACTGGGTCGAAATCTACAATCCCGGTAACGCCGCCGTGGACATGTCGGGAATGTATCTCACCGACAGCCTCGGATTCGCGGCCCAGTATCGCATTCCCGAGGGTGTCATCATTCCGGCGAACGGCTATCTCGTTTTCTGGTGTGACTCGACGCCCAGCGAAGGCCCGTTGCACACCAATTTCAATCTCGCCCGAACCGGCGAGGACATCGGGCTCTTCGACACGCAGGAAAACGGGTTCGCGAAGATCGACGCATTCACCTACGAGATCCAGACGACGGACGTCACCTCGGGTCGACTTCCAAACGGCTCCGGTCCGATCGTCGCGCTGTCGACGGCAACGCCCGGCGCTTCGAACGGCGGGGCGGCGCCGACCGTCAATCCGCTTCCGATCGTTGTCGGCGACACCTGGCGGTATTTCAAGGGAACTGCTGAGCCGAGCCCGGGGAATCTCACCGCGTGGCGGCAGCTTTCGTTCGATGATGCCAGCTGGTTGAGCGGGCCGTCCGGAATTGGCTACGCCGACTGTTCACCCGCAACGACACTCGGCGACATGCAGAACGGATACGGCAGCGTCTATTTCCGCAAGCGGTTCAACGTTCCAAATCCGGCGAACGTATCGTCGCTGACACTGACGATGGACTACGACGATGGCTTCGTCGCCTTCATCAACGGCGTCGAAGTCGCACGCCAGCACGTCGTCGGCACGCCGCCGCTGTTCAACACCTTTGCGACGCCGCCCGGCGACAATCATGAATGCGGAACGCCTGAGAACTTCAACCTGAACGCCTTTATCCCGAATCTTGTTCCAGGCACGAACATCATCGCGATCCAGGGCCACAACGTTTCGCTCGCCAGCACCGACTTTGTCATCATTCCGACTCTCACCAGCACCGAAGGCGGTGGAGGCGGAATGTGCGGAAACGGCACGCTCGACGCCGGCGAACAGTGCGATGACGGAAATGTCGCGAACGGAGATGGATGCAGTTCGGTCTGTCAGCTTGAGCCCGTGACCGTGACCTTCCAGCAGGGCGTGAACGGATACACAGGAACCGTCGACACGTTCCTCAACGCCGGAGCCCCGACCGCCAATAATTCGGCGGCCACCACGCTGATCGTCGACCTGACTCCCAATATCAACCAGGTGCTGATGCGGTTCGACAACATCTTCGGCGCCGGGCCGGGTCAAATCCCACCGGGTGCGACGATTCAGAATGCCACGCTGCGCGTCAACATCACCAACGCGAGCACCGTCGGCGCCAATCTCCATCGCATGGTCCAGTCCTGGAATGCGACGGACAACTGGAACACGTTCAGCACGGGCGGCGGCGGCATCCAGGCCGGCACCGAGTGCCTGACCAATCCGGACGTCGCCAGCTTCCTGAATTCCACGGGGCTGCACACCATCACGGTCACCAACAGCGTCACGGCCTGGAGTGCGAATCCCGCAACCAACCTGGGATGGGCGTGGCTGCCGCCGGCGACGGATGATTCCTGGCAATTCAATTCTTCGGAAATCGCGACGGCTGCCAATCGGCCGTTGCTCACCGTGACGTATACGCCGCCGATGCTCTGCGGCAACGGCAATCTGGATGCCGGCGAGGAGTGTGACGACGGCAACACGACCGGCGGTGACGGCTGCGATTCCAGCTGTCAGATCGAGCCGGTCTGCGGCGACGGCGTGGTAGAGGGATCCGAACAATGCGACGACGGGGCCAATAACTCCGACGTGCTGCCCGATGCGTGCCGAACCGATTGCACCAGTGCCGGCTGCGGCGACGGCGTGCAGGACACGGGCGAAACGTGTGATGACGGCAACGTCGCGAATGGAGACGGTTGCGATTCCACCTGTCAAATCGAGCCGGTCTGTGGCGACGGCGTGGTAGAGGGATCTGAACAGTGCGATGACGGGGCCAACAACTCCGACGTGCTGCCGGATGCGTGCCGAACCGATTGCACCAGCGCCGGCTGCGGCGACGGTGTCCAGGACACCGGGGAAGCGTGTGATGACGGCAACACCCAGAACGGCGACGGCTGCAGTTCAGTCTGTCAGCTCGAGCCGGTCGTCCGGACGTTCCAGCAGGGGACAGCGGGATACACGGGCCAGGTCGATACGTTCATCAACGCCGGCGCTCCGACTGCGAATAACGCCGCCGTCACGCCGCTGGTGGTGGATCTCGCGCCCAACGTCCAGCAGATTCTGCTTCGATTCGACAACATCATCGGATCAAACGCGAACCAGATTCCGGCCGGATCGACAATTCTGTCGGCCACGCTTCGAATCAACATCACCAATGCCAGCGCGGCCGGCGCCAACCTGCACCGGATGGCGCAGACCTGGAGCGACACGAATAACTGGAATACCTTCAGCGCGGGGGGCGGCGGTATTCAGGCGGGTACCGAGTGTCTTCTCACGCCCGACGTGTCAAGCTTCCTGAACGCGACGGGATTGCACACGATCACGGTCACGAACAGCGTCGCGACCTGGAGTGCGGCCCCAGCGAGTAACTTCGGATGGGCCTGGCTGCCGCCGGAGACGGATGATTCGTGGCAGTTCGATTCGGCCGAGGGCGCCACGGTCTCCAATCGACCGCTGCTCACGGTTCAGTTCCTTGCCCCGTCCGATTGCGGAAATGGCAATCTGGATCCCGGCGAGGAGTGCGACGACGGGAACAACCAGGCGGGTGATGGATGCGACGCAACGTGTCACATCGAACCGGTCTGCGGGAATGGAACCGTTGAGGTCGGCGAGGAGTGTGACGACGGTGCGGGCAACTCCGATGTGAATCCGGATGCGTGTCGTACTGATTGCACCGCGCCGAGTTGCGGCGACGGCGTTGTTGACACGGGCGAGGAATGCGATGACGGCAATACCTCGGGCGGCGACGGCTGCAGCCCGGTCTGCGAAACCGAAGTGGTGCAGAACATCTCGGCGGGCGACGTGATCGTTGCCGGATTCCAGGCGACCAACAATCCGACGGGCCAGAACCCCGGCGAATTCGTCGAATTGTTCAACACGACGTCGCAAACCATTGCGCTCGATACCTTGCAGTTGATTTCCCGGTTGGACACCGACGGCAATGGAACGGTCGATGTGGAATGGCAGCTATCGGCAAACCTCTCGGGCCGGACGATTGCGCCGCATTCCTTCTTCCTCATCGCGGAATCCGCCGTCGCAGCGCCGAGCAGCCTGCGAGACGTCACCGCGGATCTCGATCTGAACACGGGAGAGGGCGGCCCCGGGGAAAGAGTCATCGCCGTCGAACTGCTGATAGACGGCATCCATATGGATTACGTCCTCTACGGCAACCACCTGGCCCCGCAGGGCGGCGCTAATCCGACGGGTGACATTCCATTCGACGGAACGAGCTTCCCGCGGGCGGAGGTCATCCGGGCGACAACGGGTACAAGCTTCGTCGAAGGCATGACGCGCCGCGTCTCCTCGGAAGATCTCTACGCCGGGCATGCGGTCGAGGGTTACTACACCGACGAGGATCTTCTTGCAGGATCCTTCCCGAACGGTGTCTGGACGAGTCTCCACAGTTCGACCAACGGCAGCTACCAGGCCCGAAATTCGTTAACGCCGCCGGTGCTCCCGCCGAATGCCCCGACCCTGACGCTGAACATCACGGTGCAGGGACTGGGCGGCGACGGCGTCGGCGCGCCATATGCCGCCACTGCGGCACATCCTACCGGCGATTTTGTCGATCGCGGGGTTGAGATTCTGCTCACCCGGTGCGGCAGCCCGGCCGAGGTGCGATTCCAGAATGTCACCTTCGGTTCGTCCGGACCGGACGGCGTCGGCACCCTGGTCCTCACCGGCGCCGGCATCGACGAAAACATCGAATGGGTCGCGATCCGCGAAGGTCACACGCTTCGCACGCTCCGCCAGGTGGTCTGGGCCAGCCAGGCGGCGACGGTGAACCTGTCGCTTCGCGCGGGTGACCTGCAGACGACGGTGGTCTCGCAGGACAGCGTGATTGACATTATCGACTTCTCGATTCTCGCAGCGCGATGGAATCAGCCGGTCGCAGCGGATTCGTCGCTCGAGGCTGACATCAATGGCGACGGCCTCCAGGCCACGGCCGATTTCCAGGCGCTTCAGACGAACTTCTTCGCGGTGGGCGATGGTGCGGACAACTGCGATAACCGCAGTGACGTGCCCGGCCAGCCCGATGATCCGGCCCCGGCATTACCGGTCAAGCCGGACAGGTTCGTGGATCAATCCGGAATCTTCACCGATACGGCGGTCTCCACGAGAGCCAAGTCGTCGATTCTGGTGTCCGAGTTGGCCGGGCGCGTCGCCCGACCGCAAGAGGCGGACCTGGATGGCAACGGTGTGGTGGATGCCCGCGATATTCGGGCGTTTGCGGCACGGCATCAGTTGAGTTTAAAGCCGGAATTCGATCGGAAGCTTCGATCGATGATTCGGGCTTCGGAGGGGGTGGTCGAGACGCTGGAATCCGCGCCAGACAGTGCGGCAGCGTCGAAGGCCGATCAGTCGGGTCGATGATCGGCCAGTGCCCGGCGCATTGACGGCGCCGGGGTCATATGTACCACCAAGAAGGGGAGAATGAGCAATGCGGTCACGAAACGCGGTTTACTTCGGCATGGCTATGTTGTTCGCCTGTTTGACCGGGCAAACGCAGGTGCTCGGACAGACGGCAGAGCTTTATCTGCGAACCGGACAGGAGCCGGCTGCGGCGTGCGTCAGTCCGGCCGGTACGGTGTCGATCGAGTTCCGACTGGACAATGTGACCGAGGCCGTTAACGGCGTTCAGACCATTCTGACCTACGACGCCAGCGTGATGACACTCAACCCGGCCTCGTCCACCGAGGCGTCGGGCTGGTTCAGGATCGTGCTCAGCACTTCCCCCGGAACCGCAACCTACGCGGCCTATCGGCAGGGAGACTCGGTCGGACCGCTCGTCGACGATTCGCAGTTGATTGCGACGTTCGTGTTTGATGTGAACAACGTCGGGGCGACGAACGTGAACATGGATGCGACGGAAACGAAGCTGACGCCGATCGATCACGATCCGCTGGTGATCAGCGGCGCTTCGCTCACTCGGTTCGATTCCGGGGTGGTCAACAGCGACGGCGCCTCGGCGTCGAACAACGGCCCGGTCTGTGAGGGCAGCTTGCTGACGCTCTCCGGCAGCACCCCGGGCGCGGGACCCAACACACCGTATACATATGAATGGTCCGGCCCGGACTCTTTCACCTCCTTTGATCAGAATCCCACCGTTTCCACCTCCGCAACAGCCGCGATGGCGGGCCTGTACACATTGACGGTGACGAATGGGGATGGATGTGTTCACCAGGCGACGACGACCGTCGTGGTCAATGAAGCCCCGGTGGCGAGCGCCGGCAGCGATGTGACGGTGTGCGTGGATGAGACGGCGCTGGTGTTGGGCGGCAGCCCGACGGCGTCGGGAGGTACGAGTCCGTACACCATTCTGTGGACGGGTGCCGGTGCTGCATTCCTGGATGATACCTCGGCCGCGAATCCGACGTTCGACGCGTCGGCGGCCGGTCTGGGCGCCCATGCGTTGTGTGTGGACGTGACGGATGCGAGCGGCTGCGTTGCGACGCAGTCCTGCATCACGGTGACGGTGACGACGGCCCCGGTGGCGAGCGCCGGCAGCGATGTGACGGTGTGCGTGGATGAGACGGCGCTGGTGTTGGGCGGCAGCCCGACGGCGTCGGGAGGTACGAGTCCGTACACCATTCTGTGGACGGGTGCCGGTGCTGCATTCCTGGATGATACCTCGGCCGCGAATCCGACGTTCGACGCGTCGGCGGCCGGTCTGGGCGCCCATGCGTTGTGTGTGGACGTGACGGATGCGAGCGGCTGCGTTGCGACGCAGTCCTGCATCACGGTGACGGTTGGAAGTTGCGTTGATCTTGACCTGATCGTTGAAGGTCTGGCAGGCAATCCGGGCCTGCCGGGTGGGCCATACGGCAGTCCGGGCGGCCCGACGTTGACGCGAAATGTTGAATTCGTTCTGACGGATTGCGAACTGCCGGCCGAGACGCAGACCATCGTGCTGCCGGTGACCTTCAGTCCGAGCGGCGTCAATGGAGCCGCGTCCGTGCGATTGACGGGTGTTCCTGCCGGGCTGGATTCGGTCAGCGTCCGCGAGGGGCATACACTTCGAACGCTGACGTCTGTGAACCTGATCTCGGGCCTCGGGTTCGCCTCGATGACGCTGCGAACCGGCGATATTCAGACGGCGACCGTCGCACAGGATGGTCTCGTCGACATCGTCGACTTCTCGATTCTCTCGTCACGATGGAACCAGATCATTCCGGCGGACAGTTCTCTCGGCGCCGATGTCAATGGCGACGGTCTCCAGGCGACGGCCGATTTCCAGGCCATGCAATTCAATTTCTTCGAATTGAGCGACCCCATTAACGCCTGCGGCGGCCGCGGAGATGGATCGAATCCGCCGGATGATGTCGATGTTCTGGTCGGGAATGAAGGGGCGCCCGAAGACGTCGCGCCGCTCGCGCCCGTCAAGAATTTCGGCAGGTCGCCGAAATCGGCCATCACTGTGACGGAACTCATGGCAATTGCCCCGAGCGCCGTCTCGGCGGACTTCAACGGCGACGGTGTGGTCGACGTGAAGGACATTCGCCGCTTTGCAACGCAAAACGGCCTGACTCTGAATCCTCGGTTCGAGAGCAAGTTGAGACAGATTGAGCAGGCTCGAACCTTGAATGAAGCAGCGATTTCTCCCAGGAAATAGCGTCGCCGGTTCAAAGGCGACGAACCCGGGAGCAACACGAGGAGTGGTTCCTTGAGAAGCCATCATCTTATGAGTTTGGGACGAGTTCTGGCGCTGTGTCTCATTGCAGCGGCGCCCGGGGCGGTTTACGGGCAGGCGACGATCAGCTGTCAGTTGCCGGGCGCCGATCCGGCACCGGGTTCGATTGCGTCGTGCGAATTGTTCCTGACAAACGCCGCAAACGTACGCTCGTATCAAACGCGAATCTCGATCGTCCGAACGTCGGGGACCGGAACCGTCAGCGTCGCGTGCCCCGGGGGCGTGACCGTCAATGACGCGCGCGGCGATTACCTGTTCGCCGGGCAGCCCAACGACTTTCCGGCCACGAATTGCGCGCAACTCAAGGCATCGTCCTCGCTGCTCACCGGAGGCGTGACGGTCGGCGCCACGCCGGCGTATCTTTCCAGTTACGCGCTGTCGATTTCGCCGGATGCGACGGCTGGAAGCACGTTTGAGATTTCCGTCCTGACCGTGAACGGCTCCAACGGCTCGATTCTGGCGAATTCCTCAAGCCAGGCGATACCCTTTCTGGTCTCCTCACCCTGCGTCTTGACGATCGCTTCGCCGACGTTGTCGTTTGTTGCGCCGGCGGGACCGTTCTGCGTGCCCCCTCCGGCTTCGTTTGACGTCGGCCTGAACGTGTCGAGCCTCACGGAAGCCGTCAACGGCGTCCAGGTGCGCTTCGCCTACGATCCGGCGTTCCTGACGCTGGTCGGCGCGACGCCGGGCGACGGCCTCGGCTCTCCCTGGGATCCGGCCATCGAGTCATTCTTCACGGATAATTCCGGCAACGTTTCCATTGGATATGTTCTGTTTGCCGGGTCCGCCATCGGGAACGCCCGCGTCGCGACGCTGCATTTTCAGGCGACCACATCGCCCGGTACGACGGGCATTTCGTTCCTGCCTCCGAATCCGCCCTTTGATACGAAGTTCACACGGGCGGTCGACAGCACGCCGATCTTCCCGAATACGGTGGACTCCGGCGGCATCGGTCTGGCGTCTCTTCCGGTTGTGACGATTCAGGCATCCCCCTCGGATTCGGGATGCGAAGGCGACACGATCACGCTGGACGCCGGCGCCGGATTCACGGGTTACCTCTGGAGCCCCGGCGGCGAGACGACCCAGTCGATCGATGTCACGACATCGGGGACATACAGCGTAGTCGTCACTGATTCGAACGGATGCATGAACGGCGACAGCATCGACATCAGCTTCGATCCGGCGCCGATCGTCACCATTCTTGCGACGCCTTCTGACACCGGTTGTGCGGGCGATACCATTACGCTTGACGCCGGCGCTGGATTCGCGAGCTACCTCTGGACGCCGGGCGGCGAGGTCACCCGGATGATTTCCGTCGGCGCAGGCGGCACCTACAGTGTCTCCGTCGTTGATTCAAACGGTTGCGACGGCAGCGACTCCATTGATGTGACGATTCATGCGAACCCGGTGGTGAATGTCGAGGCGACGCCGTCGGCGACCGTCTGCGACGGAACAACGGTCACGCTCGACGCCGGCGCGGGCTACGCCAGTTACATCTGGTCGCCCGGCGGCGAAACAACCCAGACGATCGACGTCACAGTCGGAGGCGTTTACAGCGTCTCCGTCGTCGATGTCAACGGCTGTCCCGGCGGCGACTCCATCGAGGTGACGGTCCACGCAAATCCCGTCGTGACGATCGTCGCGACGCCGGGCGACACGGTCTATGTCGGAGAGACGATCACGCTCGACGCCGGCGCGGGATTCTCCGGTTACCTCTGGTCGCCGGGCGGCGAGACGACCCAGACCATCGATGTCACGACGACGGGAACCTACAGCGTCGTGGTGACGGACGCCAACGGGTGCCAGGATTCCGATTCGATCGACGTCACGTTCATTTCCAATCCGACTTTGACCGTCAACGCTCCGGCGGGGCCGTTCTGCGTGCCGACGGATTCGTTCTTTGACGTCACGATCGATGTCAGCGGGCTCGTTGATGGCGTCAACGGCGCGCAGTTTGTCCTCGACTACGACACCGCCTTCCTGAGCCTTGGGTCGATTACCCCGGGTGACGGCCAGGGCTCGCCCTGGGATGCCGCCGCGGAGACATTCTTCGAGGACATCAATGGTCATGTGAGCTACGCGCTGCTGATCGTCGCCGGCCAGACATCGGCCAACGCGACCGTCGCGACGCTGCATTTCAGCATCGTCTCGGCGCCGGGTCAGACGGCAATCACTTTCCCGCCTCCGAACCCGCCGTTTTATTCGAAACTGACCCGGGCTTCAGATAATTCGGAAATCATCCCCGATGCGGTCGACTCCGGTTTGATCACGCTCGCGGCCGATCTGACGATCACGATTGTCGCGACGCCGTCAGAGACCGTCTGCGCAGGCACGACGGTCACACTCGACGCCGGCGGCGGTTACGCCGGCTATCTCTGGAGCCCGGGCGGCGCCACGACGCAAACAATCGAGGTTACGCAATCGGGTTCATATTCCGTTCAAGTGCAGGACGGCAGCGGGTGCCAGGGCTCGGATACCATCGACATCACGGTCGGTGATCCGACGGTGACCATCGTCGCGACACCTGCGGCAACTGTGTGTACGGGAACCGCCGTCATGCTGGATGCCGGTCCGGGCTTCTCGGGCTATCTCTGGTCGCCCGGCGGACAGACGACCCAGTCAATCAACGTCATCTCCGGCGGCGTGTACAGCGTGACCGTGACCGACGCGAACGGCTGCCAGGACACGGACTCGATCAATGTCACGGTCAATCCCACGCCGACGGTGAACATTATTGCCACGCCGGGTGATACGGCCTGTACGGGAAGCACCATCACGCTCGATGCCGGCGCGGGCTATTCGAGTTACCTGTGGTCGCCGGGTGGTGAGACCACGCAGACGATCGATGTGACGCAGGGCGGCACCTACAGCGTCATCGTGACGGATTCGAACAACTGTGTCGGCAACGACAGCATCGACATTACAATCAACTCCAATCCCACTGTTACGATTTCTGCCACCCCGGGTGACACGGTCTGCGAAGGCGGCATCATCACGCTCGATGCCGGCGCGGGCTATTCGAGTTACCTGTGGTCGCCGGGTGGTGAGACCACGCAGACGATCGATGTGACGCAGGGCGGCGTGTACAGCGTCGCGGTCATCGACTCGAACGGCTGCCCGGGGTCGGATGACATCACCGTGACCGTCAACGCGAATCCGGCGCCCGTGATCTCGGCGAGCCCGGCATCGACTGGCTGTGTCGGCGACACGATCACGCTGGATGCCGGCGCTGGTTACTCAGGCTACCTGTGGTCTCCGGGCGGCGAGACGACCCAGACCATCGACGTGACCGCGAACGGCACCTACAGCGTGACGGTCGAGGATGGCAATGGCTGCCAGGGCTCCGACAGCATCGACGTGACGTTCTCGAGTCCGACGGTGACGATCGTCGCC